>NZ_JAVDVQ010000006.1:0-270935 GCF_031456935.1 Arthrobacter ginsengisoli
GAGGTTTTTCAATGAGGCAACGAAGCGGTCAACCGGAGGTTTTTAGATGAGGCAACGAATCACCTTCCCGGAGGTATTGCAATGAGGCAACAGGGGCCCGTCTAACCCCCAATAGGCGGGCCTTCACTGGTTGACTGAGGCCTCAAGAGGGAATCCTCCAGAGTCCAGGCGCGGTTGAACGCCCAGTAATTCGGCTGCTCCGTCCGGGCCGCTGCGGGAAACTCGAAGCCTGCCGTGCGTCGTGTGCGAGCGGGCGTCAGCTTCGGATGGCGTCTTCGAGTTCGGAGTCGGGTGCCGGCTGGAATCGCGCGGGTGAGGCCAGGAGGGCCTCGATCTTCTGGGCGGGACCGGGGCGGGACAAATGGTATCCCTGTCCCATCGTGCAGCCGAGGCTTCGGAGCAGGTGCAGCTGTTCGGTTTCTTCGATGCCTTCGGCGATCACGTCGAGGGAGAGTTTGTGGGCGAGGCCGAGGATTCCTTCGAGCATGGCCGTTGATGGTGCGCTGCCTTGCTGGCTGCTGAGGAAGGATCGGTCGATTTTGAGGATGTCCACGGGCAGCGCAGCGAGCGTGCTGAGGGAGGAGAACCCGGTTCCGAAGTCGTCGATGGCGATGCGGACGCCCAGGGCTTTGAGTGTCTTGAGGGCGGTGATACCGCCGTCAACGTTGCTAGCCAGGGCTGTTTCGGTGACTTCGAGGACCACCTTGTCTGCCTGCGTGGCGGGGTCGGAGAGGATGCGGTTAATGGAATCCAGATTCCGGGGTTCTCGGAGCTGGAACGTGGAGAGGTTGACCGCGATCCAGAGGTCCGCGCAGCCCGGCAGGTTTCGGCGCCACGCGGCGGCTTGTTGGGTGGCGGTCTCCAGCACCCAGGCGCCGATGGCGTCGATGTCGCCGGTATCTTCGGCCAGAGTGATGAACTCGGATGGGGCCAGAACCCCCAGCGTGGGGTGGTGCCAGCGCACCAGTGCCTCAACGCCCACGATTGCCCCGGTGTCCAGGTTGGCGACAGGCTGGTATTCGATGCGGAGCTGGCCCGCGGGCGTGGCCACGGCGAGGTCGGCCTTGAGGGCGGCCCGGTAGGCCATGTGGTCATAGCCTTCGGCGTCGAAGAGCTGGTAGCGGTCTTTGCCGCTGTGTTTGGCCATATACATCGCGAAGTCCGCTTCGCGCAGCAGCGTGGAGGGGTCCTGCGTTCCGGGACGTTGTTGGGCCGCTCCCATGCTGACGGTGACCATCAGGCGGTCTTCGCCAACATGGAACGGTGCGCGCAGGGCCTGGTGGATCCGCGCGGCGACCGCGGCGGTTCCGGAGCTTTCTTTCTGGTCCATGACCACGATCGCAAACTCGTCCCCACCGAGGCGGGCGACCAGGTCGTTCGGGCGCACGCAGCTCGTGAGCCGCGCGGCGAGCCGGACGAGCAGGAGATCGCCGCTGTCGTGGCCAAGTGAGTCGTTGACATCCTTGAAATCATCGACATCGATGAACAATAGTCCCGCGTGGCGGGCCTGGTGATCGCTGCCGGGGCCGAAGGCAGCAGCGAGGTGGTCGGTCAGCGCGGCGCGGTTGGCGAGCCCGGTGAGGGGATCGTGGGTGGCCCTGTGCGTGAGCTCCGCGTGGCTGCCGTGGACGGCGGCGGCCAGGGAGTTGAACGCCTGGGCCAGCTCGCCGAGTTCATCGTGGCGGACCACGTCAATGCGGTGGCGGTAGTCGCCGGTGCGCAGCTCTGCGACGCCCCGGCGCAGACTCTCCAGGGGCTGCATCAGGTACTTGATCATCCGCCGGCGGAAGTACAGCACCGCGGCGGCGGTCAGGCAGAACAGCGTGCTGCGCGCCACGATCACGAGCTGTTCGAGCCGTGCACTGGAGGCGAGCCCGGCATCCAATGACTCCAGGGAAGAACGCTCAATATGGTCAAGTTGGCCACGGATACGGGCGCCGGCAGCGGTGAATCCAGGAGCTTCCGATAGGCGGTCCACGCCGGGGGCCTGCATCTGGTCGGCCTGCAGGCCATGGGTCGTCAGGTTCTGCTGCCATGCCCGGCGGGCTTCAACGACGTCTGCTCTCATGGTCATCTCGGCTGGAAGGACCGTGGATGCCTTCTCGAACAGCTCTGAAAGTTCCTGTTGCTGCTGGATGTAGGCCGGCTGGTCAGAGGGTGCGCCGGCGAGCAGAAGAAGTCCGGCTTGCTCGTGGGCATCGAGGGCGGCCCGCAGATCCGCGACGATGCCCGCCTCGGTATGGAGCCGTGACGCGGCCGCATGCACCTCGTTCATGACTCCGCGGACACCAATGAAGGTCGCGGCGGCCCCGAGCAGGACCGCGAGGAACATCAGCAGGAACGCCCAGGACCATTCACGTTGCAGACTCCAGGTGCGCGTCGGCGCAATGGCCAGGGCTCCGGCCGCGGCGGGGACCGCTGACAAGTCGGCAGGGCCGTTGTCTGGAGCCTGACGGCCGCCATTACGGGACCGGTTAGGTTCGCCGTCCATGGCGCTGTCCGTCGAAGGCGCCCCGCAATCGTCGTCGACGCCGTTGGTGACCAGGCCGCACGCTGTCATCATCTTCCTCCGAGAAATTTGCAGCACGCGCCGCACCCCAAACTGGAGCGTAGCCGAAGGCTACCGGTATCACCGCACGGCCGATGACTTCATGTCGTGGCGTGCTCTCGCACGCGCGCGAGCCATTCGACAATAAGGGCTTGAGTGAGCCCGGGTTGCTCGTGGAACAGAGCGTGGCCGGCGCGATCGAGCACAGCAAAGGTGGCGCGAGGGTAGTGCTTGGTCAGCTCCCACGGGCCTGTGTGCCCGGCCGTGGCATCCCGCCGCCCGGCAAGAATTAACACGGGGTGAGGATAGGTTTTCGCCGCTTCCGGGCAATCCCGTAGCTCCCAGTGCGAAAAAATTCGCGCCAGGCTCGACTCGTCAACGAGTGACGCCGCGGGAGCCACGAACTCCTGGAACCGGCTAAGCGTTTCCGGAGTCTGCACCACGAAGTAGCCACGATAGGAAGCCTCGAGCTCCGGGCCCAGCTCGCCGGCCAGGTCCGCCGAGGAAACAAGGACCTCGTGTTTTGGCACGTTGCGGGTATGCGCGCCAACCGGGCAGATCAACGCCAGCCCGATAACCCGCTCAGGACTCCGACTGGCAATTGCGCGGGCCAAGTACCCTCCGTACGAGTGACCCATGACAAGAAACGGTTCATCGCCAATGATGCTGTCGATAAGGCCGAGCAGCAGGTCCAGGACGTCATCGTTGCTCGTGATCGTCTCGGGCGCCGGCGTGCGGCCCATCCCCGGCAGGTCCGGATACAGGCGCCGAAAGCCCTGAACGGTGCGGAATATCGGTTCGAGAGCGCCGGCCATCTCGCGATGATCCACACCAACGCCGTGCAGAGCGAGGACCGGCGTGCCGCCGCCGTACTCGGCGTAATGCACGGGCACTCCGCTGACCGTGGCCTCCATCCAGACAGTGTAGATCGCGTCGGGGCCCTTCGCCGCTTCGCAGTGCCATGAGGCAAACGTAGGTCATAGGACCTGGATCAGTGTCAGACCGCCTGCCAGTGCGACCCAAGCCAAATATGCCAGCATGTTGAAGCGATTGGGCCAGCCGATACGTACTTCAGGCTTCCCAATCGCGTCGGGTTGACCGAACCGGAACGTCGCGCCAAGGAACAAAATAAGGCCCGCCCACGGGATGATCGCCGCCCACGCAAGGATTTGCCCAGCCGGCGAATGCATGGCTGCACCGATTCCCGCACAGGTCGCGGCAACGGGAAAGCCCAGGATGAAGAGCGAGCCGAGACCGGCATGGACCTTGCCCCGGCCGGTGATCTCCGACCGCGGCGTAGTGATCGGGTCCGTGTCGACGAAGGCTGCCCCGATCGGCCCAAGAGCAACCACGGGAAGTCCGACAGCCAGAAGGCCGGCAGGCTGCCACAAGGCAACACCGGATGCTGCAACGCCGGTCCCGCCGAGGATGAAAGAAATGCGCATGATCACGCCGTACCTGCCCAATGAATATTCGCTGAGCATCCGCCATGAGGGGTCGAACTCTGGTTCGAGTTTGTGAAGCGCGATAACGCAAAGGATGGCAATCGCGACAGCACCCAGCGAGTAGTAGGCCGCACAGGCCGCTACGGAGTGCGTAAACGCCGTCATGCTCCGATTATGGCGCCCGACGCCGGAAGCGCCTCGCTCCCTGCGCCAGTCTCTCGCGCCTCGCATAACTGGGACTTGGAGCAGACAAAGCGGGACAAAGCGGGTCAGGGGGAGCGGCCATGCTGGCGCCGGCGGGGTTCATTCGCGTGATTGACGTTTGATGGAGGCTGAAATGCGATCCTCCATTGCTCGGACGCCGCCGACCGCCGCTGGACCCATCTGCTGCCTTGCGCGGTTTACCGCGTCGCGGACTTCGCGACGAACCACCCGTTCATTCTGACTCGACGACTTCTCTCTCGTTTCTCTTGCTAAATCGAGCAGATCGCGCGGGGCGTAGTGATTGACGCTCATGTCCGTGAGCAGGGGTAACTGCACTCGTAGATCCTGCTCGATGGCAGTGCGAAGGGGCCCCAAGCGGAGCAATTGCGTGAGGAAATCCGGGCTCAATACCGGCGACGGAGGCGCTTGAGGGCCAAGGCGTTCCCGTAGATGGTCCTTCATTTTCATTGCTGTTCCATCGAATGTCAGCCACCATGCCAGGTAGCCCATGGGTGATGGTCCGATCGTCCGTCGGTACTCGATGACCCCGACTGAGTTTTCAACGTCGTGGGCAACCAGGCGAGACCGCGTCCCCTGGTCGGCTCCGTAGTCACCTCGTTGTCTCCTTCTCTCGTGAGTCGCGTTCCATAGTTCCTGAACTGCGCCCCGAAGTTCGATTGATGCGGCATCCGAGTACTCCAGGAGATTTCTGGTCTCGATGGAGAATTCGTCGGCAAGGTAGTCGCTGACGTCCTGCAATGGTTGTTCGCGTCCACAAATGACCCTTTGCCAGTCCAAGAATTCATTCTCCGGTCGGCCCGAGAGCACGAAGGCCGAGTAAAGGAAGGGGACTCTTCCTGTCCAAGTCGACGTTCTGTTGTGGCCATAAGCCACGGCCAGGTTGAGGTGCCTTTCAACTTCCTCGATGACTCCTTCCGTTACGAACAGAAGCAACCCGGCGTCGACCGCTGCCCGCATCAAAATCGTGAAGTGTCGCTCCTCCGGATCGTCGACCAGGCTCTCTCCGATAAGCGGCAGGATCGCGGTGGTGTCCAACCATATGTCGCCTTCACTGAAGACGGTGAGCATGACTTTCTGGACGTCCGGGGTTTGTTTCAGGAATGCAAAAAGTGTGTATGCGTCAGCCAGTCGCCGAAGATGCGACTGTGTTTGAGGTGACGGCTGCTCCAATACATGCATTATGGCTGCGGCCGCGGCATCAGAATCAAGCTCATGGATGCCTCCATTTGCTGTAATTTTGTCCGCTATGGCTACAGGGCTGAGCTGGAACGGTTCTCCGGTTTCCACGGCTTCGGCAAAAGATTCGCCCCGTTCCAAGAGTGTTTCATCCAACACTGTTCGCAGTTGCCGAGATATCTCTGTCAACTGTGCTTCCCTCAGTTCCGTCGGTACTTCGAGGGCTCGAACCGCCACGGTGAGTTCCGCATCTAGAGCAGCTTCATCAAGGAGGAACTTGGCCGTCTGATCATTTAGCTTCTTGGCCTCCTCAAAACTGAGATGGTAAGTGTCCTCAGGCGCGGAAGCTGATTTGTGTTGTTTAACGGGCCCCTTCCGAGACAGGCGGTTCAGTGCGCTCAGGGTCAGGGCATCGACCTGCCCTCGCTTTCCCACGGGCATGCGGAGGGCGACTCCGTCTTGGATTTCGCTCAGGCTAAGTCGATTATTTGTGCTCGAATCGTGAAGCGCCGCCAAGACCAAAGAATCGAAGCAGCTCTTGGTAAGACTCTGATCGGTTGCCTGATCTTCGCTGTCGAGTGCCAGGTGCAGCACCGCGACCTTGCTCTCATCCGCTGTCAAGGTCGATATTCTGTCGATGACCCCTCGTTTGGACAGGAGCGGATCGACAAATCTCCTGGCCAGGTCTTCACTTGCCACTCGTCGTTGAGGATAGGACTCCTCGCGGTCCACAAACCACGACCGGTCCCGGATATCTACGGTTATATTCCGATCACGTCGAGACTCTTCCCTGAGTTCATCGGCAGCTGGACCAATCACCTGGTTGGTCATGTAGATCATGGTGCTGACCGAAGGAAAATTCCTCTTGAGGGTGTCCAGCGTACTCGTAATTTTCGTCTTCCAACTGGCCGTGACAGAGTATTGAAATACGACTTTTGACACACCGTCAATCGTGAATATTTCGGCGTCTCTGCCCTTGTCTCCGTTCGGAGCTGCCATCGTCCGGAGGGCTGGATATTCGACGGCTAAGAACTCTGACGCGAACTGTTCAAATACCTCCCAGTCGCCAGGGCCAATACGTTCCAGGGCGAGGGACAATCGTGGGTTCGGCATGATCGAATCATAACCATCACAATCCCTCCCTGAGCAGCGCTGTTCGGTTCCGTAACCCGACCGTGTTCGGGGGAACAGCGCCCCGGAAACACGTCAGTGCTACCGCCAGGCTTGCCAGAGATCGCCTTAGCCAGTTCGATTCATTCGGTCGGTTCTATATGTAATTCGGCGCGACCGGCATTGCGCGTTGCGATGTGTTTTCTGAGGGCTCTTTGCGCTGAGGACCCGTCGCAATTCGACGTGGCGGATCCGACGAGGCGGCGCTGGAAAATCAAGTAGCTGAATCTTCCTCCCAGTGATGTAAATCTGTCAACAGTCGTCATTGACTTTCACGGCTCCTGCGAGGACCATATCAAGTGAAGTCAAGGATGGGGGGATAACTAAGGGTCTGACCTGCCGAGATTATGCATGTGTACCGATTATTCGCACAGTAAATTTGGACTCTGCAGTGGAATGGCGAGTGTTGAGAAGCTTAGGCTTCCGAATCTGGTAATCAACTCCGAATTTGGGGATCAACGGAGACAAAATGACTAACAATTCTTTTAAGCTGGCTTTGGGTGCGCCCGGTGTTCTCACACCTGAACCTGTGAAATCCCACAGGGGAGACCGATTTAGTGCGATGGCGCATGGTCTAACAGCACTTTTAACGGCCGAAGGTGAAGCGGAAGGCAAGACGCCCGATCCCGCGGTTCCAAGAACAGCGAACCTTGGATTTGACGCCGTTGCGTTCAGTCTGTCGGGTATATGGGACGCTTCCACGGACCTCTCCGGTCACGCTTGGGACGCAATTAACGATCTTCTGGCTGTCGTTGGCGGTGGTGGCGGCGGCGGTGCTCGCAAATTGGTGAGCTCGGATGAAGCCGAAATCGTCACAACGACTCGGGCGCCGGCACTGTTTGGTCCGTGAACCTAGACGCTCCAGTTCAGTCGCGTTTGGACTCTAGGAAAGAAGGTCCGGGTGCAGGCCACTAGCTATGGCCTGCACTGGCCCAAATTGGGACTTCACCCATTTCTAATGAATCCCGGTCTAACTCGCTGTCGCCTGCCATACTGACGCCATGGCTATCCAAAGGACCATGGGTGGAAGGGCGCTGCGGTACTGTGCCGTCGTTATCCTGCTGGCCGCTACCCAACTGGCGGGCTTTTGGTTTCATTCAGCGGGCGTTTATCAGGGTCCTGCGAATGTCCCGCTCAGCGAATTTCCCGAGGACGTAGCGTTGATGATCGACATGGCGTCGATATTTTCGTCGTCGAAACCCAGAGCAGATTCAGGCTTCGCCATGCTGGCCGCAGTCTTCCAAACTCCATTGGTGCTCATCGCATCTGGCGGCGCAATCGCCGCCATTGTTTTCTGGAAACACCTGCCTCCCAGAGCCGGGGCCACCGAAGCGCACTGAACGTCGTGCGGATCGTCTCTGCGCCGGCTGCCGCGAAAGTGATCCATGCGGACGACGGCGGGAAGTCCCGCCGTCGTCCGCAGGCTGGGCCTGTCAGCGCCCGCGGTTGTGCATAACGTGCTTGGTGCGGGAGTAGTCCTCCAGGGCGTAGATGGACAGGTCGCGGCCATAGCCGGAGCCCTTGAAGCCGCCCCACGGAACCTCGTTGGCCAGCACCAGGTGTGAATTGACCCAGACCGTGCCGGCGTCGATCCTGGACGCCACGTCATGGCTTCGCCGGGCGTCTTCGGTCCAGACCGACGCGGCCAGGCCGAAGGGCACGTCATTGGCGCGGGCAATCGCTTCTTCCTCGCCGGCAAAGGTTTCGATGGTGACCACCGGCCCGAAGATCTCCTCGCGGGAGCACTCGGCGCCGTCGGGCACGTTCACCAACACCGTCGGGGCAACAAAGTAGCCCGGACCCTCAAGCGCAGAACCTCCGACGACGGCGCGGACCCCGTCCCGCTGTGCACGCTCGAGGTACCCGGTGACCCGGTCGAAGTGTCCCTTGGACGTCAAAGGCCCGATCTCGATCTCCGGCCCGGCGCCGGGTTCGCCCACCCTCAGCGTGCTGACCTCCTGCACCAGCAGTTCCGTGAACTGTTCTGCCACGGATTCGTGGACCAGCACGCGGCAGGCTGCTCCGCATTCCTGCCCGGAATTCCAGTAACCGGCAGCCCGCAGGGACGTGGCCGCGGCCGCCAGGTCGGCGTCGGCGAAGATCACCACCGGGGCCTTGCCGCCGAGCTCGAGGTGGACGCGTTTGAGTGATTCCGCGGCCCCGCGGGCCACGGCGCGGCCGCTGTTGACCGACCCGGTGAGCGCAATCATGTCCACATCCGGGTGTTCGGCGAGGCGGGCACCGACGACGGAGCCGCGGCCGGTGACCACGTTGAAGACACCCGGCGGCAGGATGTCCGCGACGAGTTCGGCGAACTTCAGGGTGGTCAACGGTGTCTGCTCGGACGGCTTCAGCACCAGCGTGTTGCCGGCGGCCAGGATGGGGGCGATCTTCCACGCGCCCATGAGCAGGGGATAGTTCCAGGGCGTCACGACCCCCACCACCCCCAGCGGTTCCCGCAGGATCAGGGACAGGTGGTCTGCGGCGTAGGTGCCGGCAGCCATCGACGTGGTGGCCCGGAGGGCACCGGCCATGAACCTGAAGGTGTCGATCGTTCCGGCGACGTCATCCTCGGAAACCATGAACGGCTTTCCGGTATTGGCCGACTCGAGCCGTGCCAGCAGCTCGGCATTTTCAGCCAGGCGGTCGGCCACCCGGTGCAGGATTTCGGATCGTACCTTGGGCACCAGCGATCCCCACTGCCCCTTGGCGGCGACGGCGGCGGCCACCGCAGCATCGACCTCCTCGACCGTGCCGTCGGCCACGGAGGCGATCGGCTTTTCGCTGCAGGGGTCAATGACCTCGGTGATTGGGCCGGAACTGCCGGGCCGGAAAACTCCGCCGATGAAGTGCTGGCCCGGGGCCAGCGATTCCGGCGCGATGAGCAGTTCGGGTGCTTGGGAGCGGTGGATCTGTGCCGGACTGGTGAGCGAAATGGACATCTGCGTTACCTCGATCCGGCCGCGGCGTGTGCTGCCTGGAACTTTGCAGCAAGCGCCTTGATGCGGGATTCCGTGTCCCGGTCCAGACCGTGGATCGGCCTGCGGGGCGCGCCGACGGGGAAGCCTGCGCCGTCGAGGGCTGCCTTGACCGCCGGAATGAAGGGTGCGCTGATGATGGCATCGATCAGGGGGTAGATCCGGTCCCATTCCTGCCGGGCGGCGTGCAGGTTTCCGGCTTGGACGGCGTCGTAGACCGACACCAGCTGGGCGGGGACCACGTTCGCGGTTCCGGCCATAACGCCCGCGGCGCCTTCAGCCAGCGAGGCGAACAACAGACTGTCCCAGCCGACGAAGGTGGAGATGACATCGGCGTGGTTGTGGATCAGCTGCGCGGACTGGGCCATGTCCGTCGTCGTGTTCTTGATGTAGAGGATGTTCTCGACTTCCCGCGCCAGGCTCCCGACAGTTTCCGGCTCCAGGTTCACGCCGGTGGCCATGGGCAGGTTGTAGAGCATGACCGGGATGTCCACGGAACCGGCCACCGTGCGCAGGTAGTCCAGGGTCTCGTCCAGGGACAGGGCTTCATAGTAGGGCGCGACGGGCATGATGACGTCGACGCCGGCAGCCTGGGCGTGCCGGGAGAGGCTTATCGCCTCGGCGGTGCTGGTGGCCCCGGTCTGGGCGACGACGGGAACGCGGCCCGCTGCCTGGTCGACGACGGTTTCGACGACGAGCCTGCGTTCGTCGCTGCTCAGCGCCGTGAATTCCCCGGTGGATCCGCAGGCGACGACGCCGTGGACCCCGCCGTCGATGGAACGGTCAACCAGGGTCCGCAGGCGTTCCTGGTCCAGTCTGCCGTCGGCCGTGAACGGGGTGGCCAGGGCGGTGAGGACACCTTTGAGTTGCTTTGACATGGTTTTTCTCCTTGAAAGATGTTGGTTCGAGGGGCGGAAATGGTCAGGATCCGGCAGCCAGCCGCAAGGTGGTCGGCAGGACGCTTTGCTTCTCCGTGGCCAGCAGGCTGGCCGCTTCCTGGGCTGCCGAGAAGCCGGTGGTGATGGAGCTTTCGGTGTAGAGGGTTCCGAGGAAGTCTCCGGCCAGGAACACGCGGTCCGTCCCGCGCATGAGCGTCGACTGGAGCTTGGCCCGGCCGGGGAAGCAGTAGGGGGAAGCAACCCTCCACCGGTCCGTCTCGGCCTCGACGACGCTGTCAGCGAATCCGTGGCCGAGGACCTGGTCGAGATCGGCAAGGTGGGTCTGGATGACTTCCTCATCGCTCTTGTCCAGCAACGCGCGCCCCAGGCTGGCGGGGGAGAACGTCATGAAGCTGCCGCCGGGCTTCCGCACGGACTCGGAACCGCGGACGATGCTCGCCTGGTTCAGGGCGATCGCGAACGAGCGCTTCGGTGCCGCGATGGCATAGATGTCGTCCCAGGGCCGTGCCGATGTCTCGTTGGTCAGGAAGGCCGTGCTGACGTGCGGGCCGTACTTGATCTGGCCGAGTGCACCGCGCAGGTCCTCCGGAAGGTCCACGCCAATTTTGTGCGACACGTCGGCGGTGGTCGCCAGGACGACGGTGCGGGCCTCCACCTCACGGTCGGCACCGCCCTGGCTGTACCGGACGAGGACGGAGTTTTTCCGATGCACGACCTCCTGCACGGTGGCTCCGAGCTGGATGCGGTCGCCCAGCGAGGCTGCAATCGACTCGGTCAGGGTGGACGGGCCGCCGACGATGCCCTGGCTGAGCCCCTGGCCGATACCCAGCACGAGGCTGAAGTATCCGATTCCGGCGCCGGCTGAGATCTCGTTCATGTCACCCGAGGAGCGTGTGACGGTGGTCTTGAACAGTGCGGCGGCGTCCTCTGAGAGGTTTCCAATGAAGTCAAGGAACGAGCTGTCGTTCTCGAAGTCATAGATGCGCTGCTGCCGCATGGCACCGGATTCCCCCGAACGCTTCCGCACGACGGACGTGTACTTGGCGACGCCGCTGACGACCTTCATGCCGGCCCGCAGCGTGTCGATCCGCGATGTCAGGGACATCGGAATGCGGAACGGGTAGGTGGCGATGTGCCCCTTGCGGATGAACTTGCCGTTCATTGACAGGGCCTGGAGGGACCCGGGGATCTGAACGGCCGTCACACCGACCTCATTGAGCAAGGCATCCGTGGACGACCCGGCCCCGGCGAACACGTGTCCTCCCCAGTTCAACCAATAGGCACCCCGGCGCTCGGACCGGATCCGGCCCCCGACACGGTCCTCTGATTCCAGCAGAACCGAGTCCCAGTGCCGCAGCCGCCAGGCTGCTGACAGGCCAGCGAGGCCGCCTCCGACAATAACTACGTCTTTCATCATCCGAACTTTCTGTGGTGAGGGGTGCGGGACAGTAGGTGCGTTTTAGTTCGCTACGCGCTGGCTGAGGGAGGCCTTGGCGGGGGTTTTTCCAGGCAGCGCGGCTGCCTCGCCCAGGGTCATGCCGCGGGTTTCCGGCGCCATGACGATGGAAACGGCCATGCCGATCAGCGTGATGATGCCGGCGATGATCATGGTGGGTCCGATGCCGAGGGTGGTCAGGGCCAGCGGGACCAGGTAAGTCCCGACAGCAGCGCCGATGCGGCTCAGGGAGGAGGCCAGCCCGACGGCGGATCCGCGCACTTCAGTGGGGAACAGCTCGTTGGGGTAGACCCACTGCATGATCTGGGTGCCGCCGATAAGGGGGGCGTAGGCGGCAAAGAGGGTCATGATGATCCAGGAGTCGGCGTCGGGGAAGAGGCCCATGGCCAGGAGTGCCAGGCCGCTCCAGAGGAAGCTGTGGATGATCAGGGGGCGCCGGCCCATTCTGTTGACCAGGAACACCGCAACGAGGCAGCCAACGAGGAACATCACGGTGATGGCAGCGGAGCCGACATGGGCCAGGTTCTCGCCGAGCTTGAGTGCCTCGAGGATGGCGGGCCCGAAGGCGTAGACGGCGAACAGGGGGACGATTGAACAGGTCCAGAAGATGGTGATGAAAGCCATCCGCTTGCCGTAGCCGGACTTCAGCAGTTGGCCGACGCTGACACACTCACCGGCCTCTTCGGGCAGGTCGGCCAGGGTGACGTTCGGCCCGTAAACGCGCTTGAGCACCTTGGTGGCTTCGTCATACCGGCCGACCTTGACCAGCCAGCGGGGTGATTCAGGGGTGCCGATGCGCAGCAGGACGATGATGAGGGCGGGTACGGCCGAGCTGGCGAGCATCCAGCGCCACCCGTCTTCGAACGTCAGTAGGAACTGGCCAACGATGTAGGCGACGGCGGCACCGACAAACCACATGGTGACGAACGCCCCGAGCAGCGGGCCGCGCCACTTTTTGGGGGTGAATTCCGCGAGCAGGGAGGTGGCAATCGGGTAGTCCGCGCCCACGGCAAAGCCGATGAGCAACCGGAGGATGATCAGCCAGAATGCGTCGTTGACAAAGGCCTGGGCGACGGAGCACGCAACCAGGGCGATGAGGTCCACGGTAAAGAGCAGGTGCCGGCCAAACTTGTCGGTCAGCCAGCCGCCCAGGAAAGCACCGAAGAAGATGCCGACCAGGGCGGCGGCCCCGATCAGTCCCTGCTCCGATGCCGTGAGGTTGAAATGCGGCGTTATCTGGATCATCGCGACGCCGATAATGCTCAGAATGTACCCGTCAACGAACGGGCCCCCGGATGAATACAGTGCCAACTTCTTGTGGAATGACGACAGTGGCGCGTCATCAACTACATGGGACATTGCTTTTCCTTTCAAACTCGGACTGCTTGGGGATCGGGGCCTTCAAGGGCCGTGGGATCCAACGTGTCCGGGTGTTTGAACTTGCGGGAGAATCCCTGCCAGGTGGCTCTCTTCCTCGGCAGCGGAGGAGGGTTTCGCGGGTAAGGCGCTAGGGGAAGTGCCTTTCAGGAGTAGCAGTGTGCTCCTGGTCACTCTTAAAGATACATCATTGTATGATTAATGCAATAGCTTTTTTGCAGCCCAATGTGGTGGCCGTGGGGACTGGGAAAGAGGCGCGGCGGAAGACGCTGTGGGGCAGGGCGGTGGTGGCTGCGGCTGAAAGCGTCAAGGAGTCCGGCGTCGCCGGTTTGGCGCAGGGTAGGCTGGTCAGCCTTCGAGAACGATGAGCTTCCAGGGCAAGCGGGTGGTGCTGCCCGGAGAAACGTCGACTGAGGTGGTTGCCCGGGCGAGGTCACCGTCGAGGAGCAACGTGCCGGCCGCGATGCGGGCGTTGTTGGAGGCGATGACGCGGCCGTTGGGTCCAAGCAGGACCACCACCGGCTCGCGGAGCTGCAGCGCCCGGAGGAAAATTCCCTCAAGCTTGGCGAGCGGAAGGTCGCCCCCGAGGACGTGAATGCCCTGCGCGGTGCGAGCGGGCACGCAGAGCGTGATGATGGCGACGTTGATGCCGCCGAAATCGACGTAGGGGCCGACTGCCACCGGCTGTCCGTTGGAGGCGGGAAGCTTGAACCACTCCCTGCCGGTGTAGTCGTAGTAGTTCAGCGAGTCCGGATTAAGGTCGTGGGTGACGAAGCGGGGCTCGCCCTGGGGCTGGGCCCTCCACCATTCCAGCCAGTGCGGCGCTTCGGCGAGGCTCCCCGGGGCGTAGGCGATCCCTGCCCCGATGATGAGGTCCGAGTGCAGCTTGATGAAATCGAACAGCCCCTGCTTCAGGAACTGGAAATCGCCGCGGCGGGGAACTCCGGGCACGGCATTCGCGGCAGCCGTCACGGTGCCTGCGATCTTTTCCAGATCGGCGAAGACGCCGTTGATGCTGGAGGAAATGGCGTGGGCAGTCCGTTCAAGGTTTTCCTCGACGGTTTCCATGTCACCTGCCTCCTTGAGGGTGCATTGTCAGGCTGAGATGCTGCTCGATTAGATACTCTGTCTCGCTTCGGCTGTGGAGCTCTGCCGCGCGGGCTGCAGCGTCGGCGTCCCGCGCCCTGATCGCATCGACGATCGCCTGGTGCTGTTCCTCCAACGTGCTCTCGCTGCTGGGCGGGACAGGCTGGCCCCACCAGAGGGTCATCAGTTCGGCCTCCAGTTGGAGGGCCGCCGAGGTCAGCCTGCTGGACTGTGCGGCAATGCTGACGGCGACGTGGAATCGGCTGTCCATGCGGCGCCGGGCCCGGACGTCGACCGTATCCCGGTGGCGTCTTGCCAGCTCTTCCAGATGCTCCACGTTCTGGTGATCTGCGCGGTCTGCGGCCAGCCGGGCGGACATGGACGCTATGGCGGCGCCCAGGTCTCCGAGGTCCCGGAGGGCCTCGGTGCTGGTTTCCCGAAGCTTGTGCTGCAACTGCGTGTCGGTAAGTTCGATTTGGCGGCGGATGACGCTTCCGCCGCTGCGCCCCCGGCTGGTTTCGATCAGGCCTTTGGTGCGGAGGGCGGCCAGGGACTGGCGGAGGGTTATCGGGGAGATGCCAAGCTCGGCCGCAAGGACGGATTCCGTGGGCAGCCTGTCGCCTTCGGTCAGGATACCCATCAGAATCGCGGTCTCAAGCTGGTACGAGACCTGGTCTGCCCGGCCGAGTCCTTCGGGTTCGCTGCCGCGCAGCAGCAACAGTAGATCGAGGGCGCGGGTGGAGATTGCCGTGCTCTGCATTTGCCAACCCTCCTGCTGCTTATCCTTAGGAAGATTCAGCCTCTCAAGACGTTTACCTATTACCTTCAATCTTTGCACATTCGATCGAGCAAAGGGCTGCCTCAAACGCCGATGTCTTGCCTGCGGTGCCCCGGGTCAAGGGCATCTAAGGCCGGGCCCGCTTCTGCCGAAAGTGCGGAAGGGGCGTATGGATGCGGCTCAGGCCCCGGGCGGGAGCGGGGGTGACAGGCACCGGCCCGCCGGGCTCCGGTCCCGCTGCGGCAGCGGCCCGCCCGTAGCGCGCGGCCAACGGCGCGGAACTGAATCCATGGGCCAGGACACTGAGCAGTACGGTGGCCGTGATGACCCCCACAGCCTCATCAGACACTGGTCCGACGGCCTCCAGCGCCAACAGCGCAAACACGAGGGAAGCCAGGCCGCGCGGACCGAACCACCCCACGAACAGGATGGTGTTCCGGTCGAGGCCGGCACCGATCGAGGCGAGTGCCACCGGCAGCATGCGCACCACGGTGAGGCTGAGCACCGCATACACGATGGTCAGGGGAACGAAGTGCGCAACCATGGTAGGAACGGCGATGGCTCCGAAGGCCAGCCACACCAGCAGTGATGCCAGGCCGCCCACCTGCTCGACGAAGACCAGTGCGGCCGGCGCCCGTTTCCCGGCGCAGGTCCCGAACGCCAGCCCGCCGCAGAACGCGGCGACGAATCCGTTGCCGCCCACTGCGAGTGCGGCGGTGTAGGCGAGCAGGCTCAGCGCAAGGACTCCGATGCCGGCGAAGTCCTCGGCGGCGGTCCCGCGCCGGCCCGCCACTTGCAGCAGCCACCCGCCCAGCGCACCCGTCGCTGCGCCGACACAGGCGCCGATGAGCAGCTCGACGACCGCGCTGCCGGGAGCAGCAGCGTTCTCCAAACCCGCTGCGGCGGCCGCACCAGCGATCGCGACCATGACGACCGGGGTGGCGATGCCGTCGTTGAGGCCGCTCTCGACGGTGATCAGCTGGCGGATCCGCGACGGCACCACCGGATTCGTCACCACGGGGACCCCGAGGGCGGCGTCGGTAGGCGCCAGCGCCGCGCCTACGAGGAGGGCCAGCCATAGCCCGAACTGGGGAAAGAACCAGATGGCCAGGACCCATCCGAACACAATGGTCAGCGGCAGCCCAACCCCCAGCAGCCGCACATAGCGGCCCACGTCCCGGCGCAACTGCTGGAGTGGCAGGCGGGCGGCGTCGAAGAAGAGCACCCAGACCAGAGTGATCTCGACCAGCGGAGTGACGGCCTCCGGGGGCGCGGAGCCATCGACCAGACCGGACCAGTTCAGGGCCGCACCGACGGCAATGAACACCATTGGAGCGGTGAGGTCCGCCTGCTGCAGCCGCGCCGAAACGAGCGCCCACACGAACAGGGCGGCAGCGATGAGGACTAGCGCCGTGAGCTCCATGACGGATCTGTGCTCCCTTCCGTGGACCCCGCGTCGGGGTTGCCCGGTGCCGGCCGCCGGACCAGTCCGCCCACAGGGGCAACGCTCCCTCCGCCGCCCATTGTGCCGAACCCTGAGTCCAGTACATTCCTCGTCCCGACGCTGCGCCAGAGAACTAAGCCCTGTTCTGTGACCGGGGGCCCGCAACGTCAGCCGCGGACGTCAGGCGTCGGTGCCGTTGTGGTCCCAGGCGCGGAGTCGTCTGAGCAGGCTTCGCTTCTTCTGGGTATGGTCCTGCATCCGGCCGAGGATGTCCGCGAGCATGCTGATGGCCTCGTTGATGAAGGGTCCTTTGTTGAGCATGACGCACTCGGCGCGCTGGGCCATGGCGGCGTCCGTGACTTCGGCCCGGGACGGCATGCCCCTCCGGGCGAGCGTGTCGAGCACCTGGGTGGCCCAGATTACCGGTGCGTGAGCGGCTTCGCAGAGCCAAAGGATTTCCTCCTGGACTTCCGCGAGTCTTTCGAAGCCGGCTTCCACGGCGAGATCGCCGCGCGCGATCATGACGCCGACGTCGGCCCACTTCATGAGTTCAAGGAGGAGGTCGGGCAGCGCTTCGAAGGCCGCCACTGTCTCGATCTTGAGCAGGATGTCCAGGTTCCGGTCGCGGCCCGGATCGAGGTGGGCAAGGAGCTCCCGCACGTCTGTTGCGCTGCGGACGAAGGACATGCTGACGATGTCGGCGAGTTCCCGGACATGCTCCAGATCAGTGATGTCCTGCTCGGTCAGGGCCGAGACGGTCAATTGCGAGTCCGGCAGGTTGATGCCCTTTTCTGCGCGAAGCCGCGTGCCCTGCGGCGCTGCGGACGTGATCACCGCCGTGAGCTCTCCCGGCCCGACGGCGGTAATCACGCCTCCGATCCTGCCGTCGTCGAACCAGATGCGTTCCCCGGTCCGGGCGTCTGCAAGGACGCTCTCGAGGGTGCATCCGATGCGGTGTTTGCCCACCGAGGTACTGTCGGCGGGGACGAGGTTGCGGCTCAGGATGATGCTGTCGCCCCGGTGGATGAGCAGGCTCTCGTCCACGGCCGGGAGTTCACCAACCTCCGCGGTGGCCCGCCCCGGTTTGTGGCCCTTCTTGCCGGTAACCCGGTCCGCGATCGCGGTGAGCCTTGTCCCCGGTGTGAAGTAGGTGGTTTTGTCCAGCGTCACGAGGCACCCGTCCCGGGAGGTCTGCTCCACGAAGAGCGTGCGGCGGGCTCCGCGGGCGTCCTTCAGCCTGATCCTCTGGCCTTGCCTGCGGGCGCCGGCCCACGTGTTGTCAGCCAGGGGAACCGCCGGCAAGGCCGGGTCGGGTGCCCGTTCCGGCGTCGCGCCGAGCCACACGCGTCCCGGTTCCAGGACCGTGCCCGTCTTGCTTCGGAGCGGTTGGACCCGGAGGACCCGGGGACCAGGACGGACCGGTCCGGTGCGCAGCTTGGGGCCGGCGAGATCCATGGCGATGAGGCAATGCTTCCCGGTGGCGTCTTCTGCGGCGCGGACATGGTCGACCATGAGCCGCCAGGCCTGCGGTCCGTCGTGGGCACAGTTGATGCGGGCCAGGTCCATCCCCCGCTCGACCATGCCGCGGACCAGGGACGCGTCCGCTGCGGCCTCGCTCGGCAGCGTGACCATGATCCGCGTGGCGCGGTCTTCCGGTTTGGGCCCGAGGAGATTGACGGCATTTCGGGCGAGCAGTTCGCTGCCGTCCGCGTAACCGGGAGGTGTTGCGGTGTGCTCGCCATCAGGGGTGACCAGCCGGGTCATGGTCCAGATCAGCGCTTCGATACTGGGCAGCACATGGGACTCGGTCCGGCCGAGCGAGGACAGCCCGTACTTCGAGAGCCGGGTCTGGAGATCCCTGATGTCATGGCGGCGCAGCTCTGTGTAGTGAACGAGGTTGAGGGCACTCTGGCGGTGGCGGGGCCGGACGGCCTCGATTCGTCCGGCGCTGCGCATTTCGGCGTGCTGGAGGTTGCGGCGGAGCCTGATGACTTCCTCAAGCAACGCGCGCAGTTCCTCGATCTCCGCATCGGACACGAGGACTAGTTTTCGGCTGCGGGTTGGAACAACTCGACAACGTTGCCGGACGGGTCTTCCAGCAAAATCTGCTGACCGCCCGGACCGGTGACAACGTCATTCCGGAAGGTGAGGCCTGCGGCGCGCAGCCGCTCCACTTCGGCGGCGATATCGCCCACGATGAGGTGGATACGGTTCCATCCTCCCGGTGCCGGCACCGTGCCGTCCGGCATTGGGCGGCCTGCCGAGCTACTCGGCCCGCTCAACAGAAGCCGCAGCCGTCCCCGGGCAACGTCGGCGAACGCCGGTGCGGCGTTCATCCTGAGGGTGAATCCGAGGTGCTTTGTGTAGAAGTCGATCGCCGCATCGACATCGTCCACCATGTATCGGACGCTGACCATCTCCGTAAGGTCGCTGGGCATTTCTTAGCTCCTTTCCGAACTCGTTTTGGAATTACCCGATTGCATTAAGCAGGAACTGGATCCGCGTGATCAGTTTGTCTGAAGTGCGGACGAACACGGGCAGTCGTCTTGATTGTCTACCGCTTCCGGCGTCGGATCTAGGCTCTTCTCGTTGGAACCGCCCGGCGTTAGGATGCCGTGTGACTTTCTCCCACGGCTACGCGGACAACCAGGCCTTCGTATGTATTACGAGGTCCACGGCCGGGCAGTTCCCGGCCAGCCGCCGCTGCTCCTCATCCCGGGCGGCGGCTCCACCATTGGCACCAACTTCGGCGAACTCATCCCGCTGCTGACCGAACAGCGCCAGGTCATCGCCGTTGAGGAGGAAGGCCACGGCCGCACCCAGCCCACCAGCCGCCCCCTTACCCCCGAGAATTCCGCCGCCGACGTCATCGCTGTTTTGGCCCAGCTCCACATGGAAACCGTGGATGTGCTGGGATTCAGCTCCGGCGGGCACACCGCCATCGCGCTGGCGCTCGGGCGTCCGGGCGTTGTCCGGCACCTCATTGCTGCCTCCACCTTCGCGAACCGCGCTGCCCGGCCGCAGGAATTCTGGGACGGCATGGCGAAAGCCACCCTCGAGGACATGCCGGACATCTACAAGCACGCCGACCGCGTTCTGAACCCCGAGCCCGGCCATCTGGAGCGGCTCTTCGAGCTGGACCGTCGGCGCATCCTGGACTTCCCCGGATGGTCCGACGACGAGCTGGGAACCATCACGGCCTCAACGCTGGTGGTGAGCGCCGACCGCGACTTCATCCCCGCCGAATATGCTGCCCGGGATGGCAGCCGCCATCCCGGGCGCCCGACTGCTGATTGTCCCCGGCGGCCATGGCGACTACCTCGGCGAGCAGGGCGCCAGCGGCGGGGACTTGCGAACTATGCACGCCACCGTCCCGTTCCTGCTCCGGTTCCTTGGTGAGTAGCGGATCCACTTGTGTTGCCGGCCCGTCCCGCGGCTGCCACCGGGATATCCGCGGGTACCATCGGTAACATCCGTCCCTCTGGAGAGTGGAGTAAACCATGCAGCTCGGCGCTTTTTCCATCAGCCTCGCCGTTAAGGACCTCGCGGCGTCTGCTGCGTTCTACGGGAAACTTGGTTTCAGCAGCTTCGGGGGCGACATCACCCAGAACTGGTTGATTCTGAAGAACGGTGAGACGGTCATTGGACTCTTCCAGGGGATGTTTGAAAAGAACATGCTCACGTTCAACCCGGGCTGGGACCAGAACGCGGAGGCGGTGGACCCGTTCACCGATGTGCGCGAGCTCCAGCGGGAGCTGAAAGCCAAAGGCACGGAGTTCCTGTCCGAGGCAGACGAGGGGACCACGGGACCGGGGAGCTTCATGGTCCTGGATCCGGATGGCAACCCGGTGCTCGTCGATCAGCACGTCTGATCTGCCAAGCGCCGCCAGGCCAAATGCCCGGTCGGCCCGCGAGCGCAAGGTAGCTGACGACGTCGATGCCGGTAAATCCTCGTTGTGGTGGCAGCGTAACTGCGCCACCATGATCCTATGGATGCTGAAACACGCAAGGCGGAGAACCTGAGCATTCCCCAGGCTTTCCTGCTGCTGGCTACGAACGACACGGACGGCAAACGTGAAGTGCCGGTGTTCGCACTCAGGACCACGTTGGCCGGGGCAATATTGGCCGAGCTGGACCTGATCGGTGCAATCGGGCTGCAGGGGAAGCACGTCAGGGCTACGGGCACGGCACCGCAAACGGACTTCCAGCGCGAGCTGGAGCTCATTCGCGGCAAATCACGGCCCCACACTCCCAAGCAGTGGGTCTCCATGCTCGAGGGCCGTTCCGAAGTGCAGCGTGTCTACGAGGGGATGGCGTCCCAGGGCATCGTGGAACATGTCGGCGAAAAACACCTAGGCCGGTTCCGGGCCGTGCGGTACCCGGAGAAGAACCACGCACCGGAGGCGGCGCTGCTGCAAAGGATCGAAGCGGTACTCAGCGGCGGGCGTTCCGAACCGTCTGCACCGGCGACGCCCGAAAGCGTACCGTCCGAACCCGCACCGTCTGAGCCCGTTCCGTCCGAACCCGGGATGCCTGAAACCGGGCCTTCGGAAACCGTGCTGCCTGAGTCCGTGACGTCCGAAGCCGGGACGTCTGAACCCGTCCCTTCAGAAACCGGGACGTCTGAACCCGTGGGGCCGGATCCCAGGATCACAGCGCTGATCGCACTGCTTCAAGTGGCCGGGCTGCTCGGCAAGCTCTTCCCGGCAGCGGATCGACGCCGTGTGATGGAGCTGACCTCGGGCCATTGGCCTGCCCGCGCGGTGGAGGACGAACTTCGTCTGGTCATGCTGGCGGAGGCAGAATCCCCAACCTTGTGATGCCCGCCTGAAATTGCCAGGCGGGGGAGTTGTCACTCCGGCCGGCCGACGACGACCTGTGCGGGACTGTGGATGATGTAGCCGTTGAGCCAGGAAAACAGGGCGCGGACTTTCTGCTGGAATCCGGAAAGGAGGGCGAGATGTACCAGCAGCCAGGAGACGAAGGCCAGCGGCCCTTGCAGTTGGATGCGCTTACGCCCGATCTCGGCGACCGCAGCGCCCCGACCGATCATCGCCATGTATCCCTTGTCGAAGTATTCAAATGGCCGCCGGGTACCTCCGGTGAGGTCTGCGTGGATATTGCCGGCAGCCCACTTCCCGGCCTGCTGCGCAACGGAGCCCAGCTGGGGTAGATTAGCCCCGGTCGAATCGGTCATGTTGGCGGCGTCGCCGAGGACATACACTCCCTCGACATCCGGGGCGGTCAGGTCCGGGCGGACATCGATGCGCCCTCCCCGGCCTTGCGCCAGGCCGGAGCCGGCAATGATCTCTCCCGCCTTCAGGCCTCCGGCCCACACCACGATTCGGCCGGGAATCACAGTCCCATCGGCGAGCGCGACGCCGTCGGCACGGACTTCCGTGACGCCGACTCCCAGATGCAGCTGGACGCCGATCTTCGTCAGGCGCTGGCGGGCGTAATCCTGCGACTTTGCCGAAAACGCATTCAGTACAGTCGGGATCATGTCCACCAAGTGGATGCGGCAGCGGGCTGCGAGCTCCGGTGAAAAGTACTTGGGCACCACGAACTTGACGTTTTCCGCCAGGGCGCCAGCGGTCTCCACGCCCGTCGGGCCCCCGCCGACGACGACCACGTCGACAGAGCCGCCGGATTCCCGGTCGGCCTGGTCCAGCAGCTGGGTCAACCTGGCACTCAACCGGGTCGCGTCCGTGACCGAATACAGCGGGAAGGCATACTCCTCCGCGCCCGGCGTATTGAAAAAGTTCGGCGCGGCGCCTGCCGCAATGACAAGGGCCTGGGCCCGGAACGTGTCGCCCTCGACGGTGGTGACGGCGCGGTTGGCTGCATCGACGGCGGCCACTTCCGCTGTGAGCACCCTCACCTGCCGTATCCGGCGGAAAACGGACCGAAGCGGCCGCGCTATGGCCGACACTCCGATCTGTGACGTCGCGACCTGATAAAGGAGCGGCTGGAACTGGTGATAGTTGTTGGAGTCGATGAGTAGCACGGTCACGCCCTTGCGCCCAAGTTCCCTGGCTGCCGTCATCCCGGCGAACCCGGCCCCGACCACGATGACCTGATATGTATCCTCCATCCGAGCAACCTACTCCACCTGACGCCGGTGTAACAGTGCCGAGGAGTACACCGGCAAGCAGGGAGGAGGTGAAGAGCTGGACGTTCGCGGGTGGGTCCTTGGGCAGCACGGGAGTGCCTGTCGTCTGCACTCAGGCCATGACGGGGCCGACGAGCAGCGGCCGTGTCAAGCGACTTAGCTATCCGTGGGGGCGCAGTCGAAAGGCGACGTCGCTGAGTGCATCTAGTGAGGCAAAGAGGGATTCCCGATGTTCGGGCGAGAGTTGTTCCAACACTTCCTCGAGCGACCCCGTCACCGCCGTGTCGATGCTGCTCCTGTTCCTTCGGGCAAGTTCCGTTAGGGAGAGCAACGACTTGCGTTTGTCTTCCGGATCCGAAACCCGTTCCACCAGACCGCGCGCGGCCAGGACCCTAACCGCGGTGGAAACGTTCGACGACTTGATATCCAGCGCCGCCCCCACTTCGGTGACGCTGGATCCCTGATGATCTTCCAGGTATCCAAGGATGACCCGCTCGGTGGCAGGCAAGGGATCAAGCCCGGCCCGCATCGGGCCTTTGCGTTGAACCCACCAGGCCAGCTCTAAAAGCGCCTTCGCTGCCTCATGCACTTTCTCCATGCCTCAATGTTTGTATGCAGACATACGTATGTCAACATAATGAAGCTGCCGAAACGAAAGTGGACCGATCCACCCATGACCAAGTCTTCAAAAGCAACAGCGTCCCTGATGGCCATGCTGGCGCTGCTCAGCGCCCTGGGACCCTTTGCCATCGACATGTACCTGCCTGCATTCCCGCAAATGATGCAGGATCTGAACACCAGCGCCGCGACCATTCAATTGACGCTCACCACGTTCATGCTCGGCATGGCAGTTGGCCAGCTCGTTATCGGGCCACTGTCGGATCAGTTTGGCCGGCGCAAGCCGCTGCTGATCGGTGCTTGCGCCTGCTTGGTCGCGAGCGTGCTCTGCGCCGTGGCACCAAACGTCGAGTTCCTTATCGGGATGCGGTTCGTACAGGGGTTCGCCGGCGCAGCCGGCGTGGTTTTGGCCCGCGCCATTGTTTCGGATTCCGCCCGCGGCGTGCACGCCGCCAAGATGTTCTCCATCATGATGGCCGTGGGCGGCATTGCGCCCGTTCTCTCGCCGCTGGCTGGCGGTGGCGTCATCGGCTTCGCCGGCTGGCGCGGGGCGTTTTGGGCACTGGCGGTTCTGAACCTGCTCATGGTGATCGGTTCCATCTTCATCGTGAAGGAAAGCCTGCCGCTGGAGCGTCGCAGCAAGGGCGGCCTGAAGGAGCTGTTCTCCAACACTGGCCGCGTGCTGGGCAACAAGCGCTACCTTGGTTTCGCCTTCGCCTTTGCCTTCTCGATGGCCGCCATGTTCGGCTACATCTCGGCCTCGCCGTTTGTCTATCAAAACATCCTTGGACTCAGCGCCACTGCCTTCTCGATGGTCTTCGCGCTGAACGCCTTGGGCCTGACGGTCACCAGCATCGTTGGCGTTAAGTTGGTGGGCGCCCTTGGTCCGCTCCGCATGACGTATATCGGCGTTTCGGCCTTGGTGGTCTTCAGCGCCGTTCTGCTGGCAGTCGTGGTGGTCGGCAGCACGCCCCTGATCCCAACGCTCGTAGTGATCTTCCTGGCGATATCCTCGCTGGGCTTCGTATTCGGCAATGCCGCAGCATTGGCCTCGGACCAGGTCAAGGAGTATGCGGGGAGCGGATCCGCGATCATGGGCGCGCTTCAGTTCGCGTTGGCTGCCATCGCCTCACCGCTGGTGGGACTCGCCGGAGAAGGCAGTGCCATGCCGATGGCAGTCGTGATGCTCGTGGCGGGCGTCATTGCGCTCCTGAGCCTGCTGGCATTCACCCGTGGTGCCGCGGTCTTGCCGGATGCCGAACGGGTGGAACGAGAGTTGGACCCGGTATCCCCACACTGACATGCACGCATGCAAAGCTGCTGAACGACGACGGCGTCCGAGCCGTCGCCTCACGTGTCGCCGAGGAGGCCGCCGCCGGCCCACCGCTTGAGCGCGAGCTTTTCCGCGTCGTCGAACTCCATGAGGGCAAGCCGGCACAGCTCTTCGACATTTTTAGTCCACGCGGCCGCGAGTTCACCGGCTGTCGACTCGTCGGAGACGGACCCGCCTGCGGACGCCACGCCCTGGATCACGAAGTTCACGGCGGAGCGGGACACAGGCTGCCCGGCCTCAACGCAGTCGTCCCTGACGGATCGTGCCAGTTCACTGCGATTGCTCGGGTGCTCGCGCAACTTTGACTCCAGCGACAGGAAGACCTGCCGGAACTGTTCAGTCGAAAGCGCGGGCACATCGGTTACCCGGGTGACTTGCTCCTCGATCGCCGGCCGGCCCTCCGGCGCCAGGGAGGAGAGCTCCGGCGAAAACCGCTGGGCGTCCCACACCCAGCCAGGTGATGGCGTGGACGAGTATTGAACGCCTTGGCCGATCTGGGCGATCCACGCCCCGAACTTGCCGTGGCCGCCCCAATCGGTCTTGAGCGACGGATCCGCGGTCAGCGCCCGGTGGGCTGCAACTGCTCCGGTAACCGGGCCCGGCGCGGCCTGCACAAGGGCGCGGACCGCGTCGGCGGCCGTCCCCGCGGACCCGGCAGCAAGGGCGGCGGTGCGGAGCGGTGCGGCACTTCCGGCGGATGTCACCATCCGGGGGATGTCGGCCGACGTCCCGTTGAGGATTGCCACGAAGTCATGGGATTCCACGACGCTGTCGGCCATCTCCCGGTATGCGAACGCCACGGCACCGGCGGCAATCACCGTCGTCATACGGTCGGCTGCCCGGAACCGCTGGACCAGCGAGGTGAAATCCGCGTCGGCCGAGGCGACGAAGAACTCCTCGATATGTCCGGGCCCGGACAAAGCATCCATCGCGTCCAGCACCAGATTGATGTCGGTGCTGCTCTTGCCGCGCTGGGTCAGGGACGGACAATCGATGACCCGGAAGCCGGCACGCGTCCAGTAAGGCCTGTACTTGGAGTAGACCACCGGGTTGAGATAGCAGTTTCGGATCAGGAAGCGGCGGGAGTCCTCACCCGCGCCGCCGTCGGCCAACGCCTCGACCCAATGTTTCGGATCTTCAGCGAACCTCTTGGCAGCCGCCGGGTCCAGGGCCATCAGCCCGGTATAGACGTTGTCGAAGTCAACAAACATCGCGGCGCGGATGCCGGGCCGCCTGGACTGGGGGAGAGGTTCGGTCATCGGCTCAGTGTGCCAGCATGAGGGCTGCCAATGCCGGATATGACCGCCACGGCGTTGCACTCCACGGCCAGTGTGCCGCGGCGCCGAAGCCCTACGCGCTGGCCGCGGGTGGGGGCCGCGACCAGCGGGTTGGGCAGTTAAGGCCGCAGGCGGCGATCAGGGGCCAGGAAGAACGCGGCGCCGCTGATGACGCAGAGCCCGCAGAAGAACCAGGCGAGGAGCGTCGTCGTGCCGCCGCCGGCCAGCAGGAGCCCGCTGGCGATCAGCGGTGCGAAGCCTGCGCCGAGGGTGGTCGACACCTGGTAGGCCAATGAAGTGCCGGTGTAGCGGAGCTCGGTGGCGAACATTTCAGAGATGAACGCTCCCATGGGTCCGTACATGAGTGCCTGGACCATGGACGTCGACGACGACGGCACTAAACGTACGCCGTCGTCGTTGCTCCGCCCGGAGGGAACACCTGTTGTGACGCGAAGGCCGGGGTGCGTTCCGCCGGAACGCACCCCGGCCCGTTGACCGCTTGTGTCAGTGTTTCTTGAAGGCGTCTTTGACTTTTTCGCCGGCCTGCTTCAGGTCTGCCTTGATTTGGTGGCTTTTGCCCTCGGCCTTCATCTTGTCGTTGGCGGTGGCTTCACCGGCTGCCTCTTTGCCCTTGCCGTGAAGTTTCTCAGTGGCGTTGTGGATCTTGTCACCTAGGCCCATGGTGATTCTCCTTAATTGGTCGCCCCCCGGCCTGAATGCCGTGGGAGCCAACACTTAATTGTAGGGACAGAACGGGCGAAAAATAGGGGCCGCAGCCGACCCGCATTTGTGCTGGTCAGGGTCCGCCGAAGGGGCCGGGATGTATCATGCGTCTACCGTGGCCGTAACGGGTCCCGATGGTCTACAGCCGCGGTAGGTGGCCCGCTCTGCGAAATCGGGGAAGAAGAGCGGGCTGCCGCCGACCCGTGCGGCGATGCCTAGACGAAGCCGAATACGGGCGGGAAGACCAGGACCACGACGGTTGCCCAGACGCCGTAGACCGGCAGATACTCCGTCTGCCAGCGCTCGACCGCGGCGAACCGGCGTCGGCTGCGCAGGAATCCGGCGGCGAGCCAGGCCGCCCGGAGCAGATGCACCAGCAGCAGGAGGTTCAGGCCAAGCGCGGCGACCTTGTTGGGGCTGAAGCCGAATTCGGCGATGCGGGTAAGCATTGCAGTCAGCATCACGGCATCCACCGCAAGGGCCGCGGCGACGAGGACCAGCTGCAGGGCATCGAACAATCCGGGAGGAGCGAGCGGGTCGCGGGCGGAAATCGAGTAGAGCAGCAGGCACAGGACCAGCACGAGGATTGCATCCATAAGGATCAGCAGGTTGCGGTCGATATCGACGAAGCCACCCAAGGTGGCCAGCGCGGCCAGAAGGACCAGCAACATCACAACGGTCAGGGGCGTAAAAACGCGGGTGAGGACGGGGGCGATGTTTTCGACGACCTGCTGCTTGGCTTCGACCAGCCACGTGGCGACGACGAGCGCGCCGGGCACCGCGAACGGTAGGATCCAGCCTTCCAGCACGGGTTCGAAGTCGGTGCCGATGACGCGCAAGATCGCCAGTGTGAGGGCGATCAGGACCGCACCGCCGAGCGCCAGCAGCGTGTAGTAGATCGCCAGCTCGCCGGTAAACCGGACGAAGTCCATGCGCCGCTGGCCGGACCGCCACCGCCCTCCAACGTAGGCCACTCCCACGAGCAGCCAGAGAATGACCGGGGCGTGCACTGCGGCGAGCATCTGGGTGGAACCGCCCGGGACGAACGGGAAGAGGTTGAGCGCGAGAGCCAGAACGGCAAATGAGCCGATCAGTGTCCCCGCCACCGCCCCGGAGAAGCGGCGTTTCCACGCGAAGTACGCGGCCAGGAACGGGAAGACGAGCAGGCAGAGGTTGCGCATCAGCGCGGCGCCGTCGTCGATCCACGCCATGCCAGCCTTGACTGCCACCCCCGCCCCGACGGCGAGACCAAGGACGACGGCCAGCTCGCGCCACGGTGGCGTGTTGGCGCCGTCGGGACCCTCCGGCACCAGGACCAGCTGCTTCCACAGCCGGTCGGAGTGTTCGCGGGCAAACTCGTGTGAGACGGCGTGGAGGTTGCCCATGCGCTTGATGGCGACGAGGAAGGCCTCCTCGTCATCGAGCCCGGTCGCCTGCCGGTCGGCGATCTGCTCGCGCAGGTGGTCTTCCAGTTCGTCGACGTCGGCGGGGGAGATCGCCTGGCTCCGCTGGACGTAGCCGCGCCACCGGTCGATCTGGGCCTCCAGCTCAGCGTGTGACGCCATCACGCCCACCCCTCAACCACGGCGGAAGGCCGCGGCGTGGTCTGCCACACCTGCCGCAGTGCGTCCGCGACGACGGTCCACTGCTGCTGGCGGTCGGCGAGGGCCTCTCGGCCCGCCGGCGTGATCGCGTAGTGCTTGCGCCGGCGCCCGGCGTCGGAGGTACTCCACAGCGACGATACGTAGCCGAGCCGCTCGAGCCGGTGCAGCAGCGGATAGAGCATCCCGTCGGTCCACTGCATGCCGCCGCCCGAGAGCTCACTGACACGTTTGAGGATGGCGTAGCCATAGAGATCGCCGCCCGCCAGGATACCCAGCACAAGCGGGGTGGCCGAAGCGGCGACCAGGTCTTTGTCAATGCGCACAACGTCTCCTATACCTAGATCTGAAGGGTATCAAACCCTAGCACCTCTAGGTATAGGAAACGGTCTCGGCACTCATGCCGTGAGCCCTGCAAGCATGCCCTGCCCCAGCCTCCCGCGGGATAGAGAACCTCACGCAGGTCGGCTGGCTGGCGGGGATAATATGTGCCAGTGGTTAACAGGGATTCGAGGGACGAGGTCATCGCGTTTCGTCTGGGCGCCCATCATCTCACCGAACGGTTGGGCGAGGGCGGGCTGCTCGACGTGGCCGGCCGGTGCGGGATTCAGAACAGCCCGCCCGGGTCGGCACTGCTTGCCCTGCACGCCAGGGTGGCAAACCTCACGCAGGAACAGGTGGCCGACGCCGTCGCCAAGGAGAAAAGCCTGCTGCAGACCTGGTGCATGCGCGGCTCGCCGTTCTACTTCCCGGTCTCGGACGCACCGGTGTTCACCACCGGCCTGCTACCGCCGACCGAGGAGGCGATGTGCCATCTCGTTCCCGGCGTGGAGCCGGCGTTGGACAACCTTGATTTGAGCCTGACCGAGACGGTCGCGCTGGCCAGCGCTGAGATCGGCGACGTGCTGTCCGGGCGCAGACTCGCCATCAACGACCTCGGCGCGGCGATTGCCCCACGAATTGCCCTCAGGCTGACGAAGCGGCAACGCGGCATCTGGGAAGCAGAAGGTCCCTATGCCCCGGGGCAACCGCTCGGCGAGGGTGTCGTTCATTTTTGCCTCCGCATCCTCACATTGCAGCGGGTGGTCTGCTTCGCCCCGCGCGCGGGGAACAAAGCACCATTCGTCCTGGTCGGCGAGTGGTTGGGCCATCCGATCCCGGACATCGACCCGGACCTCGCGCGCGCCGAACTGCTTCGCCGCTACCTGCGCTGCTATGGACCGTCGACACGCGCAGGCTTCGCCGCGTGGGCGGGGATCCATGCCGGTGACACCGGCCCCTGGTGGCGCTTGGTCGAGGACGAGCTGACACGAGTCGAGTTCGGCGGCCCATCCTGGATCCTCACCAAGGATCTCGACGCACTGCGGTCGGCACCGATGCCCAAGGGGGTTCGCCTGCTCCCGCCACGTGACCCCTATACCCAGATGCGCGACCGCGAAACGATCGTCGACAAGAAATACCACCGGGAAGTGTGGAAGACCGTCGGCGACCCGGGCACTGTTCTCGCGGGTGGCAAAATCACCGGCACATGGCGTCCACGCAAGAGCGGCCGGAAGCTGACCATCACCATCAGGACGTTCGACGCGCTGCCGGATCGGGACAGGAAATCGCTACAGCATGAGGCCGAGCAGGTCGGGCCGCTGCGCGGCGCGTCGTCCGTGGACGTCGATTTCGACACCTACTGAACTGAACGGCACAACCAGGCCCTCGTAGCGGTTTCGACAGGTCCGGGCGATCATGCCGTTGGCGGGATGAACGGTGTCTGGTTAGCCGGGCTTCTGTTGCTGCTGCTCCAGCTGGCCAGAAAGTCCAGTTGATCCTGGGCGCGGCTGCCCGGTTCGGCGGTGTAGGCGATCAGGGTTAGTCCCTCGCCGGGAAGCTCCAGGGCGTCGCCGGTGAGTTCGATCTCGCCGACGAGCGGATTGCGCATAGTTTTATGGGCTGTGCGATGAAAGCGAACGTTGTGCCGCGCCCAGCGTGTGGAGAACTCGGTGCTGCCGGCAGCGAGGTCACCAATGAGGTTGTTCAGAGACCGGTCCCGCGGGCTGCGCCCCGATTCGGTTCGCATTGCCGCCGCGAAGTCGTCGGCAAGAGTTTCCCAGTCAACAAAGAAGTCGCGGGAACGCGGATCCAAGAACATGAACCGGGCAAGGTTCATCGGCAGCGTGGCTGGGCCGAGGATGTCCATGTACAGGGCGAAGCAAAGGTTGTTGGCCGCCACGATGTCCATCCGGGCGTTCCGGACGTAGGCGGGCGTTCCGGTCATCCCAAGCAGGAGCCTTTCAATGCTTGGACGCACTTCAGACCGTGCCCGCCGGGCACCGGATGGCGGGGCAGGCGCGGCGGCTTTGGCCAAGTCATACAGGTGGGCGCGTTCTGCCTCGTCGAGTTGCAGGGCTCGAGCCAGGGAATCGAGAACGGAGTCGGACACTCCGCGCAGGTTTCCCCGCTCAAGGCGGGCGTAGTACTCGGTACTGACCCCGGTGAGCATGGCCACTTCCTCGCGCTTGAGTCCGGCCACCCTTCGGGTTCCTCCGTAGGTGGGCAGCCCGGCCTGGGCCGGCGTGATGCGCGACCGGCGGCTCATGAGGAACTCGCGGACGTCGTTCGAGTTGTCCATGGCCTCTACGCTACGGCGGGCCGGGTCCGTCTAACAGGAACTGTCAGTACACCGCACAACAGGCACTCCCACACCAGTAAGAGGGCTGGTTCTCTTGAAACAGACCCGTTTCCCTGTTTCGAAAGGACACTCATGAAGAATGTGACCCTCAACAACGGCGTCGAAATGCCCATCCTGGGCTTCGGTGTCTTCCAGATCCCCGAAGAAGAGACGCAGGCTGCCGTCGAAGCGGCCCTGGAGACCGGATACCGGCATCTGGACGCGGCTGCCTCCTACGGCAACGAAGAAGCGGTCGGTGCGGCCATCAAAGCCAGCGGCATCAAGCGTGAGGACCTCTTTATCACCACCAAACTCTGGATCCAGCACGCACCCACGGGCAGCGTCTACGACGACAGCAAGCGCTCGTTTCAGCATTCCTTGGACCGGCTTGGACTGGACTACTTTGACCTATACCTGATCCACCAGCCGCTTGGGGACTACTACAGCGAGTGGCGCGCCATGCAGGACCTGAACAAAGAAGGCCTGGCGCGGGCCATCGGGGTCTCAAACTTCCATCCGGACCGGCTGGTGGACCTCATCGACCATAATGAGATCGTCCCTGCGGTGAACCAGATCGAGACGCACCCGTTCCACCAGCGAGCCGGCGACCAGGAGCTGATGCGCGAACGCGGCGTCCGGATCGAGTCCTGGGGACCGTTCGCCGAGGGCAAGAACAACCTGTTCACCGATCCGGTCCTCAGCGCCATCGCCGACGCCCAGGACAAGTCCGTCGCCCAGGTGGTGCTGCGCTGGCTCATCCAACGCGACGTCGTCGTCATCCCCAAATCGGTCCGCCCAGAGCGCATGGCGCAAAACCTCGACGTCTTCGGCTTCACCCTTACCGACGAGCAGATGACCCAGATCGCGGCATTGGACACCGGCGCCAGCCTCTTCTTCGACCACCGCGACCCTGCCATGGTCAGCTGGCTGGGCGCACGCCGGTACAACTGAGCGCCGGACCGTGTTTTGGACACCAACCCGTTGAGGGTCAGCCGGCGATCCGCCCTTCGCGGGGTGGCCGCCGGCCTGACCGGGGCCCTGCTGGCCGCCGGAACAGCAGGCTGCACACCAGGAGGAACAGAAACAATGGCCCCACTGGATCAGGCTTCATCGCCAGTCACTCCCGAGCCTGGCCGGAGCGGTCGTCGCATTTTGCTGGCTTACTTTTCCAGGGCGGGCGAGGACTACTACTACTACGGTGGCCGCACCAATTTGGAGGTGGGCAACACCGAGGTGCTCGCCGGCATGATCAATGCCCTCGTCCCCTGCGACGTGCACCGCATCGAGGCGGTGGAGCCCTACCCGGACGGTTATGAAGCTACCGTGGCGCGCAACGTCCGCGAACAGAATCAGGACGCCCGTCCAGCGATCGCCAACCCGCTGCCCGTGATTGACCAGTACGACACCGTGATCCTGGCCAGCGGCATCTGGAACGTTAGGGCACCAATGATCATGGCCACCTTCGCCGAAAGCTACGACTTCACCGGTAAAACCATCTATCCCGTCACCACCCATGCCATGAGCGGGCTCGGCACCACCGCCCGCGACTACAGGCAGTCCTGCCGTGGGGCAAGGATCGCGGAAGGCCTCGCGGTCAACGGCGAGGAAGTCCGCGACGCAGGAGCTGACATAGAGTCCTGGCTCCAACGCACGGGACTCCTTCCGGATGGATAACCGCTAGCAGTCAGCCATCATCGTCGCAGCCACTCGACCGGCTCGCTCGGGCCCCGGATCGCTGTCTTGGACCGGCGTCGACACCACTCATTGCTGCGATTCACATCCATGTCCCGCCCAGCCGTTGTAAGCAGCAAACCGAGCTGGCCGAAGCCCTGCGCACAGTTGTCTGCGCAGGGCTGAGTTTGCCCGGTTATGGATGGCGGGCGGGGGCATGATGGGACATCATCAGAAGATGCGCCGATCCGGAAAGATTCCATTCTGGGCGGTCCCGCCGGCCCTGCGTGGCTACAGGATCGAGTGGCTGCGCTACGACCTGGTGGCCGGCGCCGCGCTCTTCGCGATCCTGGTCCCCGCGGGCATGGCGTACGCCCAGGCCGCCGGCCTTCCACCGGTGACCGGCCTGTACGCGACGGTAGTGCCCCTGCTTGTCTACGCAGCAGTCGGGCCATCGCGTGTGCTGGTGCTGGGGCCGGATTCCGCGCTCGCCCCGATGATCGTTGCCGCCTTGGTTCCCTTGGCCGCGGATAACGAGCAGAAATCCGTGGCGCTGGCGGGTCTCCTGGCCATACTGATTGGCGGCATCTTGCTGTTCGGTTCAGTGCTGAGGTTGGGAATCGTCACCGGACTGTTGTCCAAGCCCATCCGGCTCGGCTATCTCAACGGCATCGCCTTGCTGGTGGCTGTGTCCCAGCTTCCCACCCTCCTAGGGATCTCCGTGGAAGGCAGTACACCCTGGGAAAAACTCATCGCCGCCGCGCCGAAGGTGCTTGCCGGTGAGACCAATTTGACGGCGCTACTGCTTGGCCTGGTCTCGCTGGCGCTCATCTGGGTTCCCCGCTGGCTGAAATGGAAGGTTCCGGGCGTGCTCATTGCGGTAGTTGTGTCCTGCATCGCCGTGGCCCTGCTGGGACTCCAAGAGCGTCTGAAGGTCACCGGTGCCCTCCCGCAGGGGCTCCCTGCACCGGCCCTGGGCGGGATTGGCTGGGCCGACGTCCTGGCACTGTTGCCCGCCGCCGCCGGGATCGCCCTCATCGTCTTCGTTGATACCGGAACCCTGTCCCAATCCCTGGCGGCCGCAGAGGACGGCAGGGTATCCGGCAACCATGAAATGGCAGCGTTGGGTGCGGCGAACGCTGCCACCGGGCTGCTGGGTGGCTTCCCGGTGTCGGCCAGCACGTCCCGCACGCCGGTGGCAGTCGAGTCCGGGGCGAAATCCCAGCTCACGGGGGCCGTAGGTGCCGTCCTGGTGCTCGGCTTCATGGTCGTGGCGCCCGGCGTCACCGCGTTCCTGCCGGCCGCAACCCTTGCCGCCGTTGTCATCGCCGCAGCCGCAGCAATAGCCGACCCGGCCGGTGTGCGGCGGCTCATCGGCATGAGCGGCAGTGAATCGTTGGTGATGCTCGCGGCATTCCTGGGGGTCACCATACTGGGCGTCCTCCCGGGCATCGCCGTTGCCATCGGCCTGGCAATTCTGGACTTCCTACGGCGGGCCTGGGACCCTTACCGTGCTGAACTGGTGGACGTGCCCGGGGTACCGGGGTACCACGACGTGAGCCGTCATCCGGAAGGGGAACGCATCCCCGGCCTGTTGATCCTGCGCTTCGACGCCCCGCTGTTCTTCGGCAACGGAGCCTTGCTGGGGTCCTTCGTGCGCAACGAACTGGACCAGGCGCCGGACGGCACGGAACGCGTGGTGCTGGCCGCGGAACCAGTGACGGGAATCGACACCACTGCACTGGACGAGTTGGTGCAGCTTGACGAATGGCTGGACCGGCACGGCGTGGACCTGGTGTTCGCCGAGCTCAAAGACCCGGTCAGAGACAAATTGCTGCAGTACGGCATGGGCGCCCGCTTCTCTCCCGACCATTTCTACCCAACAGTGAGCGAAGCAGTGAGGGCGTTCCAACGGGAGGGTGGGGAAGCATAGGGAAACAGCCGGGCGCCCGCCCCTGTGCCGCGACCGTCAGTTCTGCACTCTCTGGCGGTAGTCCCGCGGGGTTTCGCCAGCGTCGTTGAGGAAGTGCCGGTTGAAATTGGACAGGTTCGAGAAGCCCACTTCGTAGCAAATGGCGGAGATGGCCTTGTCGCTGTGTTCCAGCAGGCGCCGTGCGTGGGCGAGCCGCAGTTTGCGGACCAGATCACTGAAGTTCTGGCCGGTGGCACGCTTGAAGTATTTCGAGAACGTCGGCTCCGACATTCCGACCAGCGCCGCGGCCTCGGACATCTTGACGCTGCCGGCGTGGTTGCTGAAGACGTACTCCAGGACGAGATCCACCACGGCCGCGGCCTGGCCGTCCAGCTGTGGCCTGAACCACTCTTCGGCGAGGTAGCGCCGTTCCTCCTGTGGTGCACGCGCCAGAACCATGAGGAGCTCAAAAAGGTGGTGAAGCCGCTCCAGGCCGTTGGAAGTGCCCATCGCGTTGATGGATGCGGCCGCAGACTCAGCAGTCCTTCCCAGGAACTCAATCCCGCGTGAGGACTGTTCCAGCAGGGGCTTGACCTCGGTTATTTCCGGAATGATCGCAGCGGCCTGCTCAACCCATTTTCCGTCGAACTGGATGAGTGCGTCCCTGCCCCGGAGGACCTCACCGGGCTGGAGGTCGCTGACCCAGTCGTGCGGCAGCCCCGAACCCACCAGGGCTACATGTCCCGCCTCGAACGTGCCGATGTGGTCGCCCACGATGAACTTTCCGGTGCCTTTCCGGATCAGGTGCAGCTCGTATTCGGGGTGGTAGTTCCAGCGTGCCACGGGGCTGGGGTAATCGTGCTCGTGCCACCTGACTGAATGGTTCGGGTCTTCCGGGATGACCTCCCGGTTGGCACGCATGCCGAGCAGTCTTTCTGCCAGCCTGGCCGCTGCGCCGTCGCTGGGGTCCGTCGCGCTCATCGGGCTTCTCCCTGGATGCGGGTTATGAAATATGGACACCACCATGGGTACCTGTTCCTAGGGTAGCGCCTGGCTGAGGGGAAGTCGGGAAAATTAGTATCGGAAACCGGCAACCATGGCGCTAGTTGTGTCCCATCCCACACGCCTAATCTTGAGGGACAGCAGCAAGGTAACCGGCCTCGAGCCCCTCGCCCCGTTTTCGCCCCGCACTCCGACGCAGCAGTCGGAACGGGGCGGCATCGCACCCCCTGAAGAACAAAGGAGTCCTTAATGCGCGCAAAAATACGCGTCGCCTCGTTGGCGGCAGGTGCCCTGTGCGTGGCACTCAGCGCCTCGGCCTGTGCAGGCGCCGGTGGAGGCAATTCCGCTGGCGACCCGAACAGCATCAATGTCCTGATGGTTAACAATCCCCAAATGGAGGACCTGCAGCGGCTCACCGCTGACAACTTCACCAAGGAAACCGGCATCCGGGTCAACTACACCGTCCTGCCGGAAAACGACGTCCGCGCCAAAATCAGCCAGGAGTTCTCAAGCCAGGCCGGACAGTACGACGTTGCGTCGCTGTCTAACTACGAAATCCCGTTCTATTCCGCCAACGGCTGGCTGGCGCCGCTGGACAACGTGGCCAAGGATGCCGAGTTCAACCAGGCGGACATCCTGCCGGCCTACACGGCCTCGCTGACCGGCGAGGACGGCAAGCTGTACGGCGAACCGTTCTACGGGGAATCCTCCTTCCTGATGTACCGGAAAGACATTCTCGATGCCAAGGGCCTGACCATGCCGGAGAAGCCCACCTGGGACCAGGTCGCTGATCTTGCTGCCAAGGTTGACGGTGCAGCTCCCGGGATGAAGGGTATCTGCCTGCGCGGCCAACCCGGCTGGGGCCAGGTCTTCGCACCCCTGACGACGGTGGTGAACACCTTTGGCGGCACCTGGTTCGACAAGGACTGGAACGCGCAGGTCAACGCTCCGGAATTCACTGCGGCCGTTGATTTCTACACCAAACTGGTCCGCGACCACGGTGAAGCGGGGGCCGCCCAGGCCGGGTTCACCGAATGCCTGACCAACATGAGCCAGGGCAAGGTCGCCATGTGGTACGACGCCACCTCGGCCGCCGGCGCCCTGGAAGCCGAGGACTCCCCGGTGAAGGGCAAAATCGGCTACGCCCAGGCTCCGGTGAAAAAAACCAAATCCTCGGGCTGGCTGTGGACCTGGTCCTGGGCCATGCAGGCGGCCTCCAAGAAGCAGGACGCCGCCGGGAAGTTCATCGCCTGGGCCAGTTCGAAGAAGTATGAGGAACTGGTCGCCTCCAAGCTCGGCTGGTCCAAGGTCCCGTCTGGGAAGCGGATTTCCACCTACGAGAATGCCGACTTCCAGAAAGCCGCGCCATTCTTCAAGGCCGAACGCTTTGCCATTGAGAACGCCGATCCGAAGAACCCCGGCCTCCAGCCGCGGCCGGCGGTCGGCATTCAGTTTGTCGGAATTCCCGAGTTCGCGGCCCTCGGCACCAGGGTGTCCCAGGGTGTCAGCTCCGCCATCGCCGGCCAGGGCACTGTCGCCGACGCAGTGGCCAAGGGCCAGGAAGCCGCCCAAAAAGTCGGCGACAAGTACAAGTAATCACCACCGAATAATCACCACCGAACCGCAGGAGAACATTATGACTACCGCAACGGCGCGCGTCTCCCGGCACGGGAGCAGCACAGCCAAACCTTCCAAGAACGCCAAGGCGCGCGAACGCGCCGTGGCCTGGGCACGGCGCGCTCCGCTGCTGCCGGCCCTGGTCTTCCTCATCATCGTGACCCAGCTTCCGTTCGTGGTGACCCTGGTAATTTCGTTCATGAACTGGAACAGCCTGAGCCCGGACAAGACCGGATTCGCCGGCTTTGAGAACTACGTCCAAGTCCTCACGGACCCCTACATGCAGCAGGCGATCGTCACCACCATCATCGAGACGGTCTCCGTGGTCCTGGTCAGCCTGGTCCTCGGCCTTGGCCTGGCTCTGCTCCTGGACAAGAAGTTCATCGGCCGCGGACTGGCCCGAACCCTGCTGATCGCACCGTTCCTGATCGTTCCGGTAGCCGCGGCGCTGATCTGGAAGCATGCCATTCTCAACCCCGTCTATGGCCTGATCAACGGCTCGCTTACCTGGGTTTGGGCGCTCTTCGGCAGCGACACCCCGCCCCAGCCGGACCTGCTGTCCTCGGCGCCGCTGATGGCCATCATCATCTCGCTGGTCTGGCAGTGGACCCCGTTCATGATGCTCATCCTGCTCGCCGGTCTGCAGTCCCGTCCGATGGACACCGTTGAAGCCGCCCAGATGGACGGCGCCAGTCCCTGGAATATTTTCCGCCACCTCACGCTGCCGCACCTGCGCCAATACTTGGAACTGGGCGGACTGCTCGGCGCCATCTACATCGTGCAGAATTTCGACGCTACCTTCGTCATCACCTCCGGCGGCCTGGGCACGGCCAACCTGCCCTATGCCATCTACGAGACGTTCTACTATGCCAACGAATACGGCCTGGCCTCCGCCGCCGGCGTCGTGGTGGTCATCGGCACCATCATCGTGGCGACCTTCGCACTCCGCACCGTATTCTCGCTCTTCAAGAAGGAGGCAGCACGATGAGCACCCTCACCCCGGCCAATCCCAGGTCATCAGTCCCCGCCCCGCACGCCCGCACAACCGGTTCACGGCGCCGCGGCAAGTCGCGCATGGACCCCACGCGCAACAACACGGCCGCCGGGATCGCGGCCTGGCTGCTGGCCCTGCTGTTCGCGGTACCGGTCCTGTGGATGATCCTGACCTCGTTCCACTCGGAAATGGACGCGGCGACGAACCCTCCCTCCATCGCCGCCGGCCTAAACCTGGACGCCTACAAAGAGTTCTTCGGGGCAACGTCCGGTGTCAGCCCGTGGCCGTCGCTGATCAACTCCGCCACCGCCTCGATCTTCTCCACCGTGCTGGTTCTGCTGCTGGCCATCCCGGCAGCCTACGCGCTGTCCATCCGGCCGGTGAAGAAGTGGACCGACGTCATGTTCTTCTTCCTCTCCACCAAGATGATGCCCGTGGTCGCCGCCGTCCTGCCGCTCTACCTCTTCGCCAAAACCGCCGGGGCCCTGGACAACATCTGGTTCCTGGGCCTGATGTACACGTCGATGAACCTGCCCATCGCCGTATGGATGATGCGCTCCTTCCTCGACGAAGTGCCGGTCGAAATGTTGGAGGCCGCGCAGATCGACGGCGCTGGCCTGCTGCTGACGCTTCGGAAAGTCGTCGCCCCCGTGGCGATGCCGGGCATCGCCGCCACCGCCCTGATCTGCTTCATCTTCAGCTGGAACGAACTTCTCCTGGCCCGGGTGCTCACCGGGGTGGTCGCCGGCACCGCCCCGGTCTTCCTCACCGGCCTCGTCTCCAGCCAGGGACTGTTCCTCGCCAAGGTCTGCGCGGCCGCCGTGGTGGTGTCCCTGCCGGTGCTGTTCGCCGGTTTCGCCGCCCAGGACAAGCTGGTCCAGGGCCTCTCCCTGGGTGCCGTGAAATAGCGCCGTCAAGTAGCCGGCCGCTGCCCCACTTCGATCTGTACAGGAAAAAAAGGAGTACTTCGATGACAACATCAACCGCACAGTCCGGCACCTCCGGACATCCGGAAGTGCCGGCAACGATGCGCGCCGCCGTCCTGAAACGCCAGGGCGACATGGCCATGCAAACCCTGGCCGTTCCGAAGCTCGACGCCGACCAGGTACTGGTGCAGGTCGCCGCCGTCGGCGTCTGCGGCAGCGACGTCCACTACTACGAGCACGGCCGGATCGGCGACTACGTCGTGGACCACCCGCTGATCCTCGGCCACGAGCTCTCCGGCCGGATCGCCGCCGTCGGCAGCGCCGTTGACGCCGCCCGCATCGGCCAGCGGGTCGCCGTCGAGCCTCAGCGGCCCTGCCGCACCTGCAAGCAGTGCAAGGCCGGACGGTACAACCTGTGCCCCGACATCGAGTTCTACGCCACCCCGCCGATCGACGGCGCCTTCGCCGAATACGTGAGGATCCAGAGCGACTTCGCCTACGACATCCCGGACAGCGTCAGCGACGAGGCGGCCGCCCTGATCGAACCGCTCTCCGTCGGCCTCTGGGCCTGCGAACGCGCCCAGATCAAGCCCGGCAGCCGGGTACTGATCGCCGGGGCCGGCCCCATCGGCATCATCGCCGCCCAGGCCGCCCGCGCCTACGGCGCCACCGAAATCTATATCTCTGACATCGCCGAAGACCGGCTGGCGTTCGCCCTCGAACACGGCGCCACCCACGCCCTGAACGCGAGGACGGAAAGCGTCGAAGGGCTCGACGTCGATGCGTTCATCGACGCCTCCGGCGCCCCGCAGGCCGTCCGTTCCGGGATCAAAGCCGTGGGACCGGCCGGCCGGGTCATCCTGGTGGGACTCGGGGCCGACGACGTCGAACTCCCCGTCTCCTACATCCAGAACCGGGAGATCTGGCTTTCCGGCGTCTTCCGCTACACCAACACCTGGCCGCTGGCCATCCAGCTGATCGCGGACGGGAAAGTGGACCTGGACATCCTGGTCACCGGCAGGTTCGCCCTGGCCGACTCCGAAGAAGCGCTCATCGCGGGCAAACAGCCCGGCCAGCTCAAGGCCGTCGTCTATCCCGGCCGCTAGCCGACCCGAAGCACACGGTCCAACATCCACGTTCAGCACCCACAAGCAAGGGAGCAGCCATGCCAGCACAAGAGACCGGCCCCCGACCAGGCCCCTCTGACGACGGATCCCTGGTCACCGTCATCGGCGAGTCACTCGTTGACATCATCGATGACCCGCGGCGGGGAACCCTCGAAGCGCACCCGGGCGGCAGCCCCCTCAATGTTGCCGTCGGCTGCTCCCGCCTGGACCTGCGGACCAGACTCATCACCCACTTCGCCGAGGACCCTTACGGGCAGCTGATCGCCCAGCATCTGCGCGGCAACGGCGTTGATGCCACGGCCGGCGGTTCCCGGCCGACCTCCACCGCAGTGGCGTCCCTGGACGCCGCCGGGGCCGCTGACTACACGTTCGCCATCAGCTGGGACCTCAACGGGGCATCCATTCCGGCGCTGGCAGCGGTGGAGGGCTCACTCCATGTCCACACCGGATCCATCGCGTCGGTGCTGTCCCCGGGCAGCGGGTCCGTGAGGCGGCTGATCGAGGCGGCCCGCCCGTGCGCCACCGTCAGCTTCGACCCCAACTGCCGGCCAGCCATCAGCCCCGACGCGGCCGAGGCCCGGGACCGGGCGGAGGACTTTGTTGCCGCCAGCGACGTGGTCAAGGCCAGCGACGACGACCTGCGCTGGCTCTACCCCGACAGGACGCCGGACGAGTCGATGGCAGCCTGGCTGGAGCTCGGACCGTCACTGGTGGCACTGACCCGCGGCGCCGACGGGCCCGTCATCATCACTCGGAAAGGCCGGGTGGAACTGCCGGGAGAAGCCATCACGGTGGCGGACACTGTCGGGGCGGGAGACTCCTTCATGGCGGCATTGATCTCCGGGCTCGCGCAGCTGGACGCGCTGGGCGCCGCCGCAAGATCACGCCTGCGCGGCATTACCCCGGAGGAACTGCAGGCCCTGGCCGCGTACGCGAACCGGGCCGCGGCCATCACTTGTTCCCGGCCGGGCGCCAGCCCGCCGACATCGGCCGAGCTGGGAACCTTGACCGGCAGCTGACCGTCGGCTGAGACAGAACGACGACGGCGGGAAAGTCCCGCCGTCGTCGTTGTGGTGTTGCGTGTGCTGTGGAGCTAGGAGGAGACCGACTCGAGGTTCGCTGCGCCATGGTTCAGGCTGAGCGTGAAGGTGTTGGGGCCGCTGGCGTGGACCGCGATGTTGCTCTTGGAGGTGTTGTGACGCACCGAGTGGTCGTGGATCAGGGCGTCCAGCTCGTGGTGCATGTTGGAGCGGTCCCAGAGCTTGTGGGTGACAGAGGTGGCAGTTTCAAACGTCATTGTTCAGTGCTTCCATTCATGATTCCGGAGGTCCGGCTGCCGCACCGATGCGGAGCCGCCGTGGGGCCAACCAGGAACGCCTGAGACCGTGGCTAGCTCTGCGAGCTCACCGGTATGGCCTCGTTGCGTCCACCAGGATGGTAAATCTTTTGCGCTGATTCACTGCCTCCGCTTGGCGTCGGAGTGGTCAGGGCTGCAGGCGTTGGGAAGTTTTCATCCTTACCCTGCCTTTTCATAGTGCATGGAGCGGCGCCCGCCACTCAAGCTGATGTCGCATTATGGCCCGTGAGTCTCGTCACAGTGGGGGTGGCGCGCCGTTACGGCAGTAAGGGGAAATTCGCCGTGTTGCACCGTGGCGCGAGAGGCGTCGCGACGTAGGCGAAGGCTGTGGCGAAAACTGCTGTGCGAGAGCAAAATGCATGACATGACACGGGATGAGCGTGGGAATTTCGACCTGGCGTGAGACAGGAGCCTGGCCTCATGCCAAGGCAATATAGCCACCAGGTGGTCCTCTAGCGATGGGGTGAAGACTGTGGATGAAGCCAATGCACACGAGAGTGTGGTCAACCGGCTGATCGATTGCATCAACGACCGTCGGGTTGAACTCATGGACGAGCTGTTTCATGACGACGCGGTCATGCACTGGCCGCAATCCGGAGAACTCGTGCGCGGCGCCGAGAATCGGCGGGGAATCTACAACGCCTTCCCGCAACTGCCGACCATCACGCCCCGCAGACTGGTCAGTGGCGGGGACTTGGTAATCGCCGAAGCGTCATTGGATTATGGCGGCCCGACGTATGAAACGGTCTTCATCTTCGAATTTCGGGACGGCAAGATTGCCAAGGAAACGGCGTACTGGAGTGAGGCCTTCGAAGCGCCACCCTGGCGCGCCCAGTGGGTTGAAAAAACCTAGGAGGGTGCCCCGGCGTCGCCGGCGGCGGCCCCGCCCGCCAGCCGCAACCGGCCCACCCGCTCACTCAGGATCCGCCGGGCTTCGCCGGGCAGTCCCTCGTCGGAGATCAGCTCGTCGGCTTCCTCCAGGCTGGCGATCGTGCTGATGCCGAACGTTCCCCATTTCGTGTGGTCGGCCAGAACCACCACCCGGCGGGCCGCTGCGACGAAGGCCCGGTCAGTTTCGGCCTCCAGCACGTTCGGCGTGGTGAACCCGGCGTCAGCATCGACGCCGTGCACGCCCAGGAAAAGCACGTCCAGGTGGAGCTGTTTCAGGGCCGACGTGGCCAGCGGTCCGACGAGGGCATCCGAGGGCGTGCGTTCCCCGCCGGTCAGGATCACCGTGGAGGGGGAGGTGCTCTGGTGGAAGACGTCGGCCACGCGCACCGAGTTGGTGACCACGGTGATCCGGGGACCGCCGGACAGCAGCTGCGCCAGCGCCCAGGTCGTGGTGCCCGCGCTGAGCCCCACCGCCATTCCCTCGCGGACCTGGGCGGCCGCCTCGTGGGCGATCGCCATCTTCTCGTCCTGCAGTTGCGTGGCCTTCAGTTCGAAGCCGGGCTCGTGCGTGCTCATTCCGCCGGGCAGCTTGGCCCCGCCGTGGATCTTCTCCACCGCGCCGGCCGCATCCAGCGCTTCGATATCCCGCCGCACGGTCATAAGGGACACGCCGAGTATCCGGGCGAGGTCCGCGACGCGGACGATCCGCTCGCGCTGGACCTCCGCGATGATGGCGGAGTGGCGGGCTGCGGCTAGCATTCTGTGTCCTTCGTGGTGCGGTGACAGGGGATTGCGGGGGAGCGGGCGGCGGCGGTTTGCAGGCTCCCTTCAGCACATCCTAACTTCCGCGCACACGAAACCCGCAGTATTGTGCTTGAATTTGTTCTCTATTGTTTGAAAATGTTTTGTGGTGTACAACTGAGACCATGACGCGAATCACGATGACCCGGCTGGCGGACGGCCGCGAGATCCTCTATTTTGACGACGCGGGCTCCGCTGAGCGGCCTGCCGCCTCCCTCGTGGACCACCGCGACCTGCCCGCCCGCCCCGAACCCGGCCAGTTGCGCTTCGACGCGCTCAGCCGCGAATGGGTCGCCGTCGCCGCGCACCGGCAGTCACGCACGCACTTGCCGCCCGCGGACGAGTGCCCCATCTGCCCGACGACGCCGGCCAACCAGACCGAGATCCCGGCACCGGACTACGACGTCGCCGTCTTCGAAAACCGCTTCCCCTCGCTCGGACCGGACACACGGGAGATACCGGCCGCGCCGGGCTGGGGAACCGCCGCACCCGCCGTCGGCCGCTGTGAAGTGGTGGCCTTTACGCCGCAGCACACCGGATCCTTCGCCGAACTCGGCTGGCCCCGGACCCGCACGGTGATCGACGCCTGGGCCCACCGGACGGAAGCCCTCAGCGCCCTGCCCGGCATCCAGCAGGTCTTCCCGTTCGAGAACCGGGGCGCCGACATCGGCGTCACGCTGCACCACCCGCACGGGCAGATTTACGCCTATCCCTACGTGACGCCCCGCGCTGCCGTCCTGGCCGCCGCGGCCGGCGAATATTTCGATCGGTCGGACGGGACGGCGACACTCACGTCGTCCCTGCTGCGGGCCGAGCGCAGCGACGGAAGCCGCATGGTGCTCGAGGGCGAACACTTCAGCGCCTACGTCCCCTTCGCCTCACGCTGGCCGCTGGAAGTCCACCTCGTCCCGCACCGCCCGGTCCCGGATCTGGCCGCCCTGAACGGGGCCGAGCGCGACGAGCTGGCGCAGCTCTATCCCGACCTCCTGAAGCGCCTTGACGCCCTGTACCCGACGCCGACCCCCTACATCGCGGCCTGGCACCAGGCCCCGCTGGAGCCGGCCCGGCGCCGGGCCGGCCACCTGCACCTGCAGCTGACCTCACCGCGCCGCGCCGCGGACAAGCTCAAGTACCTGGCCGGCTCCGAAGCCGCCATGGGCGCCTTCATCAACGACACCACCCCGGAATCCGTCGCCGCCCGGCTGCGCGAGGTCGCCAGCGAACCGGCCGGCGCCGCAGCCCGCACGCTCACCCCGGAAGGCGCCCCGGCATGAATACGACAACACGTGCCGATGCCGGGCCCGGCACCCTGGCGGACCGATTCGAGGCCGCCTTCGGCGCGGCCCCGGACGGCGTCTGGGCCGCCCCCGGCCGGGTGAACCTGATCGGGGAGCACACCGACTACAACGAGGGCTTCGTCCTGCCTTTCGCCATCGACAAGCGGGCGGCGACGGCGGTCCGGCTCCGCGACGACTCCACTGTCCGGGTTCTGTCCACCGCCGGCGACCAGGGGCTCGCCGAGGCCGACACCGCAGACCTGTCCCCGGGGGCCGTCACCGGCTGGGCCAAGTACCCCCTCGGTGTGGTCTGGGCGCTGCAGCAGCGCGGCATTGAGGTCCCCGGCTTCGACCTCCTCCTCGACTCCGATGTCCCGCTCGGCGCGGGGCTGTCCTCCTCGCACGCGATTGAATGCGCCGTTGTCACGGCCCTGAACGAACTCACCGGATCCGGGCTCGGCCCCGAGGAAATGGTCACCCTCACCCAGCACGCCGAAAACGCCTTCGTGGGCGCACCCACCGGCATCATGGACCAGTCGGCGTCGCTGCGCGGCGCCAGCGGACACGCCGTCTTTTTGGACTGCCGGGACCAGTCCGTGGAACTCGTGCCGTTCCGGGCGCAGGAGGCGGGACTTGTGCTGCTGGTGATCGATACCAAGGTGGCGCATTCCCACGCCGACGGCGGCTACGCCTCCCGCCGCGCGTCCTGTGAGCTCGGTGCCCAGGTCCTGGGCGTCACGGCCCTGCGGGATGTCGCCGCCGCCGACCTTGAGGAGGCCCGCGGGCTGCTCGATCCGCTGACCTTCCGGCGGGTCCGCCACGTCGTCACGGAGAACGACCGCGTGCTGCAGACCGTGGCCACCCTCCGGTCCCAAGGCCCCGCGCACATCGGACGCCTCCTCGATGCCAGCCACGCCTCGATGCGCGACGACTTCGAGATTTCCTGCCCCGAGCTCGACCTCGCCGTCGATGCTGCCCGCCGCCACGGAGCCATCGGCGCCCGCATGACGGGCGGCGGCTTCGGCGGCTCGGCAATCGCCCTCACCGCGGGGCGGGACGAGCGCAGGGTGCGCGGCGCCGTCGTCCGTGCCTTCGCGGAGGCCGGCTTCACCGCGCCGGACATCTTCACCGTCACCCCGGCCGCCGGAGCGGGCCGCCTCCCCTGACATCGGCTGCTCCACAACGGCCCTTTTGACCCCTCAATAGGGCCGTTGCGGAGCAGTCGATGAAGCGAGTGGGGCGCGGGGTTGCCGATACTTCTAGGCCGATACTTTCAGGCCGGTGCGATGCAGCCGCAGGAGTGCCTGATCCGCAGCGTGGTGGGGAACGTCCGGTGCTCGGAGGCCTGGCCGCGGCTCGCCCCCACCAGGGCTTCGACGGCCGCCTCCGCCATCACCCGGACCGGCTGCTCCACGGTTGTCAGGGCGGGCCAGCTGTATTCCGCCTCGGCGGAACCGTCGAACGAGGTCAGGGCGATATCTTCCGGCACCGAAAGCCCGGCTTCGTGGATGGCACGCAGGATGCCGATCGCCTGCATGTCCGAACTGGCGAAAATGGCGGTGGGCCGGTCCGCCGCGGCGAGCAGCCTGCGGCCGACGGCGTAGCCGCCCTCCCGGCTGAACGGTCCGCGGACGATGGGGCCTTCCGGCAGCCCGGCCGCGGCCAGCGCCTGCAGCCAGCCTTCCTCGCGGAGGTCGAAGTCGCCCGCCGTATTTGTGCCCATCGCGAGGGCAATATTGGTGTGTCCGTGTCCGATCAGGTGGTCCACGGCTATCCGGGCGCCCGCGGCGAGATCGACGCCCACGCTGTTGAAGCCGGCCGCCTGGCTGCCATGGTTCAGCAGCACGGCGGGAATGTCGGCCGCTTCGAGTGCCGCGAGGTCCGGCTCAAAGAGCACGCTGGCCAGCACCACGCCGTCCACTTGGCGCGAGGCGAGGTTGCGGATGTTGTGGCGTTCCTTGGCCAGGTTTCCATCCGAGTTGGTCAGCAGCAGGGCGAAGCCGAGCTCGGCGGCGGCGTCCTCGACGGCGTGGGCCAGCAGTGAGAAGAACGGGTTGGTGTTGTCCGGAATGACCAGACCGATGGTCTCGCTGGAACCCAGCTTCAGCGCCCGCGCGGCCGCGTTCGGCCGGTAACCGAGGATCCGGATGGCATCCTGCACCTTCGCCTCGGTGCCCGGCGCCACCTTCTTCGGCCCGCCGTTCACCACATAGCTCACGACGGCGGTGCTGACGCCGGCGTAGCGGGCCACGTCCTTCCGGGTGACCTGGCTGCGGTGGCTGGGCACTACCGGGGTCGTCATGGCGCGACACAGCCGGGGAACTGGCCGGCGCCGGCGATGCCGATGGATTCACTCACGGTGGTACCTCTCGCTATGCACGTTTCGGACAGTGTCCCACGGCGATCTACTCGAGTCAACAGATACCTGCGAGTACAAGAAAAGCCCTCAAATGACAGCAAGTAATGCTTGCCCCTCCATTTCTACTCGTGTAGATTCGAAGGCAGTTGTTATCCACATCACACCACCAGGAAGAGTCAACGATGACTACCATCACCAAACTTCCGGATCCCGTGGCTGGCGGATCCAAGCCCTCGCACCGCGGGAAAGCTCCCCGGCCCGGCCGGGGACGCAGCCTCGGCGACCTGCGGATCGCGCTGCTCTTTATCCTTCCGGCCATGATCGGCTTCGTCGCTTTCTTCCTGGTGCCCACGATCCGCGGCATCTACCTCGGCTTCACCGAGTACAGCGTCCTGGGCGATCCCACCTGGATCGGCACCAGGAACTACACGGCGATCTTCGCCGACGAGCTGTTCTGGAACGCCATGGCCGTCACCCTCCAGTACGTCGGGCTGAACATTGGTTTCCAGACCGTCATCGCCCTCGGGCTGGCGCTCCTGATGCACCGGGTGGCCAAATCCACGCTCATCCGCGGCGCCCTGCTGCTGCCGTTCCTGGTGGCCAACGTGATCGTCGCGCTGCTGTGGTTCTGGATGCTCGACTACCAGATCGGGATCGTCAACGAGATCATCAACTGGTTTGGCCTGCCCCGCATCGCCTTTTTCGGCAGCGAGCAGTGGGCCATCCCCACCATCGCCGGCGTCAACGTCTGGCGGCACATGGGCTACACCGCCCTGCTGATCTTCGCCGGGCTGCAGTCCATCCCCGGCCATGTCTACGAAGTCGCGTCGCTCGACGGCGCATCGCCCACCCGGACCTTCTGGAGCATCACCATGCCGCTCCTGCGCCCCGTGCTGGTGCTGGTCCTGGTGGTCACCGTGATTGGGTCCTTCCAGGTCTTCGACACCGTGGCCGTCACCACCGGCGGCGGCCCCATCAACGCCTCCCGTGTCATCCAGATGTACATCTACCAGAAGGCCTTCGGTGAATCCGATTTCGGCTACGCGTCGGCCCTGTCCGTCATTCTCTTCGTCATTCTCGCCCTCGTGGCCTTCATCCAGATGAAGTTCCTCAAGGGCAACGAATCGGATCTGGACTAAGGAACCCCAGCCATGACAACCTCCGCACTCTCCCGCAAGACCCGCACGACGCCCGGCAGCAAGCCCGGCCGGCAGGCCGCCCACAAAAAACCAATCAACTGGCGCCGCGCCGGCGCCTGGACCCTCGTCGTCGTCGCCGTCATCGTGACCGTGGCACCGTTCCTCTGGATGCTCCGCACCGCACTGTCCAGCAACGCCGCCCTCGCCTCCAACGCCAGCAACCTGCTGCCGGCCGACTTCAGCCTCGGCGCCTTCAAGCGGGTCCTCGGCCTGCAGACCCCCGAGGAGGCCATCGCCGAAGGCGGCTCCGGCGCCGCCATCAACTTCTGGCTGTACCTGCGGAACTCCATCATCTTCGCCACCGTCACCACCGCCGGGCAGGTCTTCTTCAGCGCGATGGCCGCCTACGCCTTCTCCCGGCTCCGCTGGCCCGGCCGGAACGTGGTCTTCGGCCTGTTCCTCGCCACCATGATGGTCCCGCCGATCTTCACCGCCCTGCCCAACTTCCTTATGATCAAGAACCTCGGCCTGCTCAACACCTTCGCCGGGCTGGCCCTGCCCTTCCTGTTCATGACCCCCTTCGCGATCTTCTTCCTGCGCCAGTTCTTCCTCTCCATGTCCCGTGAAGTGGAGGAGGCCGCCATGCTCGACGGCGCCAAGCACCTCCGGATCTTCTTCCAGATCGTGCTGCCCAACGCCGCCGCCCCGCTGGCCACCCTGGCCCTGCTGACGTTCATCGGCCAGTGGAACGAATACTTCTGGCCGCTGCTGGTGGGCCAGGACGAAAGCGTCCGCGTCCTCACAGTGGGGCTGGGCGTGTTCAAATCCCAGTCCCCGCAGGGTGCCCCCGACTGGTCCGGCCTGATGGCCGCGACCCTGATCGCCGCCCTGCCGGTCCTCCTGCTCTTCATCGCCTTCGGCAAGCGGGTGGTCAACTCCATCGGCTTCTCCGGCATCAAGTAACCCCGCCACGCACCCCCGCCTCCCCACCTGCACTTCCCTGAAAGGCTCATCATGAAGAAGACCCTCGGCGCCGTCGCTGCCGCCGCAGCCATCGCCCTCTCGCTGTCCGCCTGCGGCGGTTCCGCCCCCTCCGCCGAGGCCAAGGGCGAAATCAACTACTGGCTCTGGGACGCCAACCAGCTCCCCGCCTACCAGCAGTGCGCCGACGATTTCACCAAGGCCAACCCGGACATCAAAGTCAAGATCACCCAGCGCGGCTGGGACGACTACTGGACCACGCTGACCAACGGCTTCGTCGCCGGCACGGCCCCGGACGTCTTCACCAACCACCTCTCCAAATACCCCGAGTACGCGGCGAAGAAGCAGCTGCTCTCCCTCGACGACGCCGTCGCGAAGGACGGCATCAAGCTGGAGAGCTACACCAAGGGCCTGGCCGAGCTCTGGGTCGGCCAGGACGGCAAGCGCTACGGCCTGCCCAAGGACTGGGACACCGTGGGCCTGTTCTACAACAAGGCCATGGCCGACACCGCCGGCTTGACTCCCGAGCAGATGGCCAACCTGGACTGGAACCCGCAGGACGGCGGCAGCTACGAGAAGGCGATCGCGCACCTGACAGTGGACAAGAACGGCGTCCGCGGCGACGAGCCCGGCTTCGACAAGAACAACGTCGCGGTCTATGGACTCGGCCTCGCCGGCGGCGGCTCGGGCCAGGGCCAGACCGAGTGGAGCTTCCTGACCGCGACCACCGGCTGGACCCACACTGACAAGAACCCGTGGGGCACCGAGTTCAACTACGACGACCCGCGCTTCCAGGAGACCATCGCCTGGTGGGCCGGCCTGATCGAGAAGGGCTACATGCCCAAGCTGGAAACCACCGTGGGCGCCAGCCTCGCGGACAATTTCGGCGCCGGCAAGGCCGCCATCAACACCACCGGCGACTGGCTGATCGGCCAGTACCAGAGCTACAAGGGCGTGGAAACCGCGTTCGCGCCCACCCCCAAGGGCCCCGAAGGCAAGCGGGCCAGCATGTTCAACGGGCTCGCCGACTCCGTCTGGGCGGGCACCAAGAACCCGGCAGCCTCGGTCAAGTGGGTCGAATACCTCGGCTCAGCCTCCTGCCAGGACGTCGTCGCCCGGAAGGCCGTCGTTTTCCCGGCCATCACCAGCTCCTCCGAGATCGCCGCCAAGGCCTTCGCGGACAAGGGCACGGACGTCTCGGCCTTCACGACGCACATCAAGGACAGCACCACGTTCCTCTTCCCGATCGCGGACAAGGCAGCCAAGGTGGACGGCATCATGAAGCCGGCCATGGACGCTGTCCTCGCGGGCAAGAAGCCGGCCAGCTCGCTCACCGAAGCCAACAACCAGGTCAACGCCCTCTTCAAGTAGGACAGCACCGCACCACCCGGATGCCGCCACTTCCTCCTCGCGGCGGCATCCGGGCCGTTCGCCTTTGATTTCCGCACTGCATACCCCGCGTCCCGCCTTCCGGACGCCCCGAACCACCGAAAGAGACCCGCCATGGATCCCCTGTACCTTCGCTCCGCCAGCACCAGCCTGGTGATCAGCTTCGACAGCGGAGAGGCCGAGGTCATCCACTGGGGCGCCGACCTGGGCGCATCGCTTCCGGATCTGGCCATCCTCAGCGCCCCCGTGCCGCACTCCGCCGTCGACGCCGTCGTCCCTGCCGGGCTCCTCCCGCAGGCCTCCTCAAGCTGGCGCGGCCGCCCCGGCCTGCGCGGACACCGGATCGCGGACGGCGTTCCCGGCTACGACTTCTCCGTCCGGCTCCGCGTGGCGGAAGTGACGGACGGCGCCGTCGGGACTTCCGCCGTGATCCTCCAGACGGACGCCGACGCCGGGATCAGCGTGTCGTCCGCGCTCACCCTGCACGACGGCGGCCTGCTGGAACTTCGCCACACCATCACCAACACCGGTACCTCGCCGTACCAGCTCGACGAACTGGCCACCGTGCTCCCGGTCGCGCCGGACGCCGTCGAAATCCTTGACCTGACCGGCCGCTGGTGCCGGGAACGCCACCCGCAGCGCCGCGCCATCCAGCAGGGCACATGGGTGCGGACCGGACGGCACGGCCGCACCGGCCACGATTCCTCGCTGCTCTTCGCCGCCGGAACCGCCGGTTTCGGCAACCGCCACGGCAAGGTCTGGGCGACCCACCTCGCCTGGAGCGGCAACCACGAACAGTTTGCCGACAGCGCAGCGGACGGGCGGACGATGATCGGCGGCTCCGAGCTGCTGGGCCCGGCCGAGGTGATCCTGGCCCCTGGCGGCAGCTACACCACGCCTGCGCTGTTCGCGGCCTATTCGGACCGCGGGCTGGACGGCATCAGCGAGTCCTTCTACGCCTGGTTCCGGAACCGGCCGCACCACGTGCTGCCCTCGGCGGCCGCGCGTACGGGCCTGTCGGGCTCCGCGCCCGGCGCCGGAAAGCCGCGCCCGGTGGTGCTCAACACCTGGGAGGCCGTGTACTTCGACCACGATCTCAGCACCCTGATCGAACTCGCCGATTCCGCCGCCGATCTCGGCGTCGAGCGTTTCGTGCTCGACGACGGCTGGTTCCGCGGCCGCCGCGATGACCGCGCCGGCCTCGGCGACTGGTACGTCGACGAGACCCTCTGGCCGGACGGGCTCACCCCGCTGATTGACGCCGTGACGTCCCGCGGGATGGAGTTCGGGCTGTGGGTGGAGCCGGAGATGGTCAACCTGGACTCCGACGTGGTCCGGGCGCATCCGGAGTGGATTGTCGGCCCCTCGGTGCAGAGTTACAAGGACGGCGGGCGGCTGCCGCTGGAATGGCGGCACCAGCACGTCATCGACCTCGTCAACCCGGACGCGTGGCAGTACATCTATGACCGGGTGGACGCACTGCTGCGCGAGAACAACATCGGCTACCTCAAGTGGGACCAGAACCGGGACCTGCTGGAGCATGGCCATGCCGGCCGCGCCTCGGTGCACGAACAGACCCTCGCCGCGTACCGGCTCTTCGACGCGCTCAAGGCAGTGCATCCCGGAGTCGAGATTGAAAGCTGCTCCTCCGGCGGCGCCCGGGTGGACCTTGGCATCCTGGAGCGGACGGACCGGATCTGGGCCTCGGACTGCAACGACGCCCTGGAACGGCAGACCATCCAGCGCTGGACCGGGCTGGTGGTCCCGCCGGAACTCGTGGGCGGGCACATCGGCCCCACCACCTCGCACACCACGGCCCGCACCCACGACCTCTCATTCCGCGCCATCACCGCCCTGTTCGGGCACTTCGGGATGGAATGGGACGTCCGGCAGGTCCAGGGCGCGGAGCGTGAGGAGCTCCAGCGCTTCATCGGCCTCTACAAGGAGCACCGCGGCCTGCTCCACTCGGGCCGGATGGTCCGGGCCGACGTGGCCGATGACTCTGTGATGCTGCACGGCGTGGTTGCGCCGGACGGTCCGGCTGGCGGACCGTCCGGCGTGCCAGGGTCGACGGCGGCGCTGTTCGCCCTGGTCAGCACCCGAACCTCAGCTGCGGAGCAGCCCGGCCGGATCGGCATCCCGGGTCTCGCCGCCGACGCGGCCTACCGTGTGGAGGCGATCTTCCCCGCCCCGGGCGACGCCGACTACGACCACACGTTCACCCAGGTCCAGCCGCCGGCGTGGCTGGCATCGGGGGCCGCGGCAACCGGCCGCTTCCTGGCAGAAGTGGGCCTGCCCATGCCCGCACTCAACCCCGAACATGCCCTGCTGCTGAAGGTCACCACCGCATAACCCACGCCACCCCATCGACTGCTCCACAACTGCCCGTTTGAGCCCTCAAAACGGCAGTTGTGGAGCAGCGGATCGCCAACGCTGGAAGGGGTCCTTGACTTCAACCAGCTCACTTTAATGCTGCAGCGGGAGGTACAACACCGTGTAGATTCCCAGGGCGGCGAGGACCACAACGCTGCCGGCGATGGCCGCCGTCGCCCTGACATTCGCGGTCATCACCGCTCCGCCGATGCCGCTGGCATGGTGGTGGTAGCGGCGCCGCTGCGTGAGGGCGATGCCCAGGGCGACCATAAGGGACGCCGTCACGAGGGTGCCTGCAAACCAGCCGTAGTGGGGCACCCAGCGCAGGAAAATGCAGGCTGCCGTGACCAGCGTGAGTGACGTCCGCCGCCAGGCCAGGTCCGTACGCTCGGGCTGGAGCCCCGGGTCGTCGTGTATTGCCGCAGGCCTGGGTCTTGCCACGGCTAGACCGGCCGCCCGATCACAAAGACGATCAGCAAGGCCGCTACGAGCGCTCCGCCGGCGGCCAGGATGGGAGCGATCAGGGGCGCCGGGAGGGGCGCCTGGCGCCGCATGGCCCGTTCCACGTTGAGCCAGCGGAAGAACGAGCCGCCGCCGGTCAGCAGCCCCAGCAGGAGCAGCAGCACGGAGACCGTCTTGCGGAGTTCCGGGGAGAACAACTCCGAAGTGAAGGCCTCGACGGCGATGCCGCCGGCCACCAGCGCCAGCGAGGTCCTGATCCAGGCCAGGAACGTGCGCTCGTTGGCCAGCGTGAACCGGGGGTCCGGGTCGGTTCCGCCGCCCAGAGCCCAGGCCGAGATCCCGCGGCGACGCCGGTCCCGGCCGGAAACCGCACCGGCAGCCGCCGCACCGGTGCCGCTCGCGGCCGAAGCCTTGCCGGCCGATGCCTCAGCGCCCGCCGGTGACTGGTCCTGGGGCTCTTCCTGCTCCGTCATCAAGCCCCTTCCCCGGCACTGCTTCAAGTTGTCGCTCTACGGAATGATTCCACACTCTGCTGGCCGTCGTGCTGCCGCACGTCGGCTGTGCCAGCAACCCTGCACGGCGAATGCCCGTAGCGCACGGTCTACGTGTGCGCGGAAGCGCAGGTGCGTAGCGCGATCCCGTCAGGACCCCGGCACCCGCAGCACGTCCAGGGCCGCCAGCAGATACGGCACCGGATCAGGATCCGTGCCCGCAGCCCACTGCATCCACGCTTCAAAAGTCGCGGCCAAGTAGGCTGCCGACAGGTATCCAGCACTGTCCGCAGGAAGCCCTCGCCCCGCCAGGTAGAGCCGCATCCGCTCACGCTGGGGCGCCAGCGAATCGTAGCTTCGGCTGGCAAGCTCGGGATATTCGGCGATCAGACGCAGCCGCCCCCGTGACACCGACAGATCGGGAATCACTGCCACGCCGGCAACAGCGGCGGCCCGCAGCCCCGTCATGAGTCCGTCGGCGCCTTCACGACCGTCCGGGGCCTCGTCAAGGGCGAGTCCCGACGCCTCGATCACCGGTTCCATGCCGCCCCAGACAAGCTCGGCCTTGCTGGAGAAATACCGGTAGAGGCTCTTGCGTCCAATTCCCGCCGCGCCGGCGATGTCCTCCATCGAGGTCTGTTCATAGCCGTTCTCGGCGAAGAGCCGCAGCGCCAGGCTGGCGACGGCATCCGGATCGATCGTCACGGGACGGCCCGCGGAACGCATTGCGATGGGCCTGGGCTCTTGCTCGAACATCCCACCAGTATTCATCCTTTCATAATGACACTGCGTGTCATAAAGTGGGCAAGTCAGCATTTCGAAATATTGGAAGGACATCATGGGCAACGAAGCTTCATGGCAGGAATCCATCACTCCGGGCCGCTTCGCCGGCAAGACGGTCGTCGTGACGGGTGCCGGTTCTGGCATTGGCCTGGCCACCGCCCTGCGTGTCGCCAAGGAAGGCGGCAAGGTCATCGCCGCCGACGTCAGCGCCGAGCGGCTGGACGCCCTGGTCGGCGGGAACAGCGGCCTGGACCTGGTCCCGGTGGCCGGTGACATCTCCACCGAAGAGACTGTGGCCGCCGTCGTCACGGCCGCCGGCGGCCGGGTCGACGCGCTGGCGAACGTCGCGGGCATCATGGACCACTTCGCCCCGATCCACGAGGTGGACGACGCCACCTGGGAGCGGGTCTTCCGGATCAACGTCACCGCCCTGATGCGCCTCACCCGCGCCGTGGTGCCGCTGATGCTGGACGCCGGGACAGGCTCCGTCGTCAATGTCGCCTCCGAGGCCGGACTCCGCGGATCGGCCGCCGGCGCCGCGTACACCGCGTCCAAGCACGCCGTCGTCGGCCTGACCAAGAACTCTTCGGTGATGTACGGGCCGAAGGGGTTGCGCTTCAATGCCGTCGCCCCCGGCGCCACCATCACCAACATTGAGGCAACCTGGGGTTCCCAGCTTGCCGCCGAGCGGCTCGGCCCGCTGATGGGCGCGAACATCCCGGCCCCCGCCACCGCGGCGCAGCTCGCCGCCTCGATCACCTTCCTGCTCAGCGATGACGGCACCAACGTCAACGGCGCAATCCTCGCCTCCGACGGCGGCTGGTCCGCGGTCTAGCAACGGCCCGGCACCGCAAGAGATAACGACGGCGGGACCTCCCGCGGTTGCTCTCGGTGTTGAATTCGTTGCTGCCCTGCCCTGTACCCGGCCGTGGACTAAAATTGCAAGACGGCGGATGGGAAAGGGGGTTCTCCCTCGTGAATAACCTTCCGGCGGACGACGGCGGGACGCGGCAACCGCCGGTCCCGGCCGGGCCGCGTACGCCAGGCAGCAGTCCGTTGCGCCTCGCCGCGACGCTGCTCTTTTCCGGCGTCGCGGTTTCACTCCTGGCTGGGCTGTTTCACGCCGACTCAGCCAGCGCGAACGACCACCTGGCCGCGTTCGCGGCGTACGCTGCCAGCGGCATCTGGACTGTCGTCCACCTGGGCCAGTTTGTAGGGATGGCGCTGCTGGTCGCCGGGCTCCTGGTGCTGCAGTCCGCCCTGAAGGTGCCCCACGGGGCTGCGGCATGGGCCGGCCGCCTGGGCGCAGTGCTGGCGGCGGTGGCCCTTGGCCTCTACGCCGCGCTCCAGGCCGTCGACGGCGTCGCGCTCAAGCACGCGGTGGATGCACGGGCGGCCGCGGCCGAGCCCGAGAAGTCCATGCGCTTCGCCACCGCCGAAGCGATTCGATGGCTCGAGTGGGGAATGCGTAGCTACCAGAGCTTCGTGCTGGGCGCGGCGCTGATCCTGGCCGGCCTTGTCATCGTCCTGACCGGGCGGATCTCCCGGGGGATCGGCATCCTTATGGGGCCCTCCGGGCTGGCGTACGTGGCCCAGGGCTGGGTGATCGGAACGGAGGGCTTCTCGGACGCAAATGCCGTGCCGACGCTGTCCGGGATTGCCCTGACGGTGCTCTGGAGCGTCTGGTTCCTCATCAGTGCCTGGCGGATGAAGGACGAACAGATCCGCACGGCAATCAGCTGACGCGGCCATCTGCGCGGGGACCGGCGCCGAATTCCAGTCATGAACTACTACAGCCCGGCGGCGCAGGAACGCGTTCGGGACGCCGCCTACGATGCCCTCGAAAAGGTCCTCAACAGCATGTTCGAGCCCCTCAGCCGACAGGCCCTCACCGCACGGTGGAACCAGGCCTGCGAGGCGATGGCCAAACACCTCGAAGCGCAGGACAACGGCGAAGAATAGTCGGCAGTTCCGGCCCCGGCCAGAACCGACAATTCGCTGTCGGAACGCGGTTCACGGCAAGATGTGACCATGGAGAACACGGACCAGCAGCCTTGGGTGAAAAACTATCAGCCGGGTGTCCCCGCTGAGATTGAACTGCCCACGGAGTCGCTCGTTGCGATGTTGGAACGCTCCGTGGCGGAGGCCGGGAGCGCCCCCGCACTGGAGTTCTTCGGCCGCCGCACCAGCTACACCGAACTCGGCGAACAGATCGACCGGGCCGCGGAGGGCCTGCGCCGGCTGGGGGTCCGCGCCGGCGATCGGGTGGCCCTGATCCTGCCCAACTGCCCGCAGCACGTTATCGCCTTCTACGCCGTGCTGCGCGTCGGCGCCGTCGTCGTCGAACACAACCCGCTGTACACTTCCCGCGAACTCCGCCACCAGTTCGAGGACCACCAGGCGCGCGTCGTCATCACCTGGGACAAGGCCGCGGCGGCCGTCCGTGATTTCCCGTCCGACGTCGAGATTGACCATGTGGTCTCGGTCAACCTGCTCGAGGCGTTCCCCGCCGTCAAGCGCCTTGCGCTGAATCTGCCGGTGAAGAAACTGCGTGCGTCCCGCGCGGCGCTGACCGCGCCCGCCCCGGGAACCATTCCGTGGAAGGAACTCCTCAGCCACGGCCGCATTGCCCCGGAACATCCCCGCCCCTCGGTGGATGACCTCGCCGCGATCCAGTACACCTCGGGAACCACCGGACGCCCGAAGGGCGCCATGCTCAGCCATTTCAACCTGTACTCCAATGCCCTGCAGGGCGAGGCCTGGATGCAGGGGGCCGAGTACCGCAAGGAAGTGTTCTATGCGATTCTGCCGATGTTCCATGCCTTCGGTATGACGCTCTACCTCACCTACGGCATCCGCAAGCAGGGCCTGCTGGTTCTCTTCCCCAAGTTCGACCCGGACCTGGTGCTGGACGCGATGAAGAAGTCGCCCGCAACGGTTTACTGCGCGGTGCCGCCGATCTACGAGCGCACAGCCATGGCCGCAAAGGAGAAAGGCATCTCGCTCCGGACCTGCAAGTACTGCATCTCCGGCGCCATGAACCTGCCGGACCACGTGGTGGAACTGTGGGAGTCGGTCTCTGGCGGGCTGCTCGTGGAAGGCTACGGCATGACCGAGTCCTCCCCGGTCGCGCTGGGCAACCCCTTCCACCCCACCCGCCGGAACGGCACGATCGGTGTGCCGTTCCCCTCGACCACAATGAAGGTTCTCGACCTGCACGATCCCACCCTCGAAGTGGCGCCGGGCCAGCCGGGGGAGCTGCTGCTGAAGGGCCCGCAGGTATTCCAGGGCTATTGGAACAACCCGGAGGAAACAGCGAAAACCCTCACTGCCGACGGCTGGCTGCGCACCGGTGACGTGGTGACCGTGGACCAGGACGGCTTCACCACGATCGTTGACCGGGCGAAGGAACTGATTATCACCGGCGGCTTCAACGTCTCACCGACCGAGGTGGAGACCGTGCTTCGCCTGCACCCGGACGTCAAGGACGCTGCCGCTGTCGGCAAGCCGCTCGAGCGGGGAGGCGAGATGGTGATCGCCGCCGTCGAGCTTGAACCCGGCGCCACGCTGGATGAGGACGCCCTGCGCGGCCACTGCCGCGAGCATCTGGCAGGCTACAAGGTCCCCAAGCGGATCGTCGCGATCCCTGACCTGCCGCGGTCAATGCTCGGCAAGATCCTCCGCAAGCAGGTCCGCGAGCAGGTGCTGCCAACGCTCTGACCGTCCCGGCCTGGCGAGTAGGCACTGGTGGTTGGCCGGCGGGTGATCGCTTTGCATACTGGAATCAGAATGCGTAGCGGCGGAGCCAGGAAAGAGGGGAAGCCATGAGCGGCGGGTCAAACGGGTCGTTCCGGCGCCGGGTGGAGCGCGCCGCGGAGCTCCGCGCCCTGCGGGTCAGCGGAATGACGGTCCAGGAAGAGGCGGAGCTGGCCGCTGCGGAAGAAAGGGAACGGGAACTGCGTGCACAATTCGACGACGCGGCCAGGGCCGAGTACCTGATCCGCGATGCCATGGCGCAGGGTAAATTCGACCACCTCAAATACGCCGGAAAACCCATCCCCGGGCTCGGCGAGAAGTACGACCCTGACTGGTGGGTCAAAGGGCTGATCCAGCGCGAAAACATCACCGGAATGGGCCCCAAGGCCATCCTGCTCCGCACCGAGGACGCCGGCCTCGACGCCCGGATCGACGAGTTGCACTCCGAAAAACAGGTCCGCCAGCTGCTGGAGGATTTCAACGCACGCGTGATTGATGCCCGGCGGCAACTGCTGGGCGGACCGCCGGTCGTCACCCGGACCCGCGATGTCGAGTCCGAGGTGCGGAGCTGGCAGGAACGCCGGGCGGCGCTCGCAGCCGCCGACCGGAAGGACGCCGGGCAAGCCGCAGAGCAAAGCGCTGGCCGGGGAAAAGGGCAGGAAACGGGCCGGACCCGCCGACCTTGGTGGCGGCGGATCCGGCCCGGTTCCTAGCCGGACGAAGCCTCAACCCTGGTCAGTAGCCTGCAATCTGGGCGAGGTAGCCGTAGTACTGCCCCTGGATCGGGCGGAGCGGGTCACCGTCGAAGCCGAAGCCGTGGTGCTCCTTGTTGTACGCGGCGGTGGCTTTCAGGAACTGTGACATCACGTCTTTCGCCGAGCCCCCGCATTCCGCTTCGCTGATGCACCGGGCCAGCGAGCCGGCGACTGCCGGGCTGGCGAAACTCGTGCCGTGCGCCACGGCGTAGCCTTCCGGGGTTATGGACGTGGAGGTGATGCAGACGCCGGGGGCGGCAACTGTGTGGGCCTTGTCCTTGGGCTCGGTGGCGAAGTTGGAGAAGAAGGCCGGCTTGTCGTCCAGCTGACCGATCTTCGTCCAGTCATCGGGCCCGCAGACCGGGGCCGCGAGTCCGTCAGGCTTGCCGTCGAAGTCCGCCATCGCGGTGGCGGTCAGCACTTCGTCGTAGGTGGCAGGGACAGAGCGGGCGAAGTCCTCGCTGGAGTTTCCGGCAGCAACGGCGTAGGCGACGCCGGCCTTGACCGATCGGCAGATTGCGTAATGCATCGGATCCGTGCCCTTGCCGCAGTCGGCGGTATCGGCGCCCGGGCCGCCAATGCTGATGTTGGCCACCTCAATGTCGTTGTCCGCATTATTGTCCTTGCGTGTTCCCGTCACCCAGTCGATCGCGCAAATGAGCATTTCTTCGGTGATCACATCGGCGTCATTCACGACGCGCACAGACCACAGCGGCGTTCCCGGTGCCGCGCCGATCACGCCCTGGCTATTGTCTTTGGCGCCGATCACACCGGCCACGAAGGTCCCGTGGCCGACTTTATCCGTTGGGGTCACCTTGACCGGTGAGCCGGTGGAGCAGTCGATGCCGCCGCGCACATTAAGGTCGGGGTGGCTGGCGTCGATGCCACTGTCGATCACGGCCACGTTGACGTCCACTGTCTCCTTTGCCCCGCCGTCCGCGGGGAGCGTGCCGCCGATCCTCTGCCGCCAGTTCGGTGCCACCTGGTTGCTGGCCGAGGGGTTCTCGGGTGCTTTGAATTCCCTCGCCACGGTGACGAAGTCAACGCCCGGATCGGTGGCGAGCCGGGCCGCGGCCGATGCCGTCATCGTGGCCGCATATCCGTTCACGGCTTCGCGATAAACCGTGGAAACGGTAAGACCATAACCGCGCTGCTGGGTCGCGGCCGCGGTACCGGGGTCGGCGCCGTCCTTGAGCACCACAATATAGCGTTGTTCCTGCTCGGCGGCGGTTGCGGGAACAGCCGCGACGAACCCTCCGGCCACGGCCAGGCTCAGCGCGGCGAGGCTGCCGATGAGGCCGCGGATCCGTGACCGGGCCTTGGGCGGCGACGCGGCGGTCCCGGGATTCTGGCGTGACCTGGCGGCTTCAAGCACCGGTTCGCGGGCTGATCCCGGTCGGCGGACGTGGCTAAACATAGTGGCCTCCCTTAAGCGTCTTCGCTGCTGAGCGCCCCCCGGTCCTAAGCTTAGGCCCGCAGCTGTCTCTTGCACACGGACCTTTGGAATTACTTGGGCGGGAACGGCCAAGGCCAGGCCGACGACGGCGCGGCGGCCGCCGCCGTCGGGCGGCTGACCCGGGCAGCCCTGATCAGCCGCCGGCCCTACACGCGGAACCACTCCTGCTCGAAGTCCGGATGGTCGTAGTAGGGCAGGGCCAGGGCCATGAGCGACCTCTCCATCCACTCCAGGGACTGCGGGATCCAGCCCGCGTCCTGGCCGGGGTCGCTGACCAGCGCCGCGAGGGCTGCCTGCCGCGCGGATTCCACGATGCGGATCAGCCGCCGCTTGGCCTCGCATTCGAGCAGCAGCCGCTGTTCGTACCAGGAGGCGGCCTTCGACACCGTCCGGTCGCCGAGGAGGGTCCGGGCTACAGCCTCGTCCTCGCTGATCCGCTCGGACAGGAATTCGACAATATCCACAGGGCGAGAGTACGCGCCGTCCCTGACCGGCATCCAGACCCCGCCGTCGCCGGGTTTTGGCTCCTACTGAGCGGCCAGGTTTTCCGCATCCTCGGGACCGACGAAGTGGCACGATCCCTCGTGCCGCTCGGGCAGGTCGCAGGTCCGGCCGGTAGGCAGATGAACGTTGCCGCAGAGTCCGGTAATGGCGACGTCCTCGCGGACGTGCGGGCTGCTGAGGTCGGGCCGGTGTTGGCTTTGCTCGTGGATTTGACGGCGGCCGGTGGCGTTGGGGTTTTGACTGTTCATGTCTGCGTGGCTCCTCGTAGGGTCTGCGGTGCAGCAGGGCTGCCAGTCTCGATTGAGTCCGATGTCACCAGTCTCACACAACCATGTTAATGCGGGGTTACCTCGCGTCAGATATTCATCTCCGGCCCCGTGCCGGGCACCGATGGCAGGGGTATATTTCGAAGAAGAGCAGCATCGGGAATGAACCAGGCCGAAAAAAGGGGGGCCTATGATGGTGCCAAGTTCAGCGGAAGCCGATGAACGGGGGAGGGGTCCGCAAGACACCAAACCGATCAGTGCCGACGCCCTGGCCGTTCGACTGGGCGACATTGCACGGAAACTGCAGCACCAGGTGGACACCGATTCCATTCTGGAAGGCATCGTGCATGCCGCGCTGGAGCTGGTGCCGCACGCCGCCGATGCCTCGGTCAGCCTGATCACTGGCCACCGCACGATTGACTCGCGCGCCGCCTCGAGTGATCTCCCGCGTCGGGTGGATGCACTCCAAAGCGAAACAGGACAGGGCCCGTGCCTGGACGCCTCCTACGAAGAGCGGGTTGTCAGCGTCCCCGACCTCAGCACGGATGAGCGCTGGCCGGATTTCTCCCGGCCGGCCTTCAACCTCGGAGCGCGGAGCATGCTCTCCTTCCAGCTGTTTGTGGACGGTGACCACCTCGGCGCCTTGAATCTCTTCGGGAAGGGTGTGGGGGTCTTCGACGCCGAATCGGAGCGGATCGGGGCGCTGGTGGCTGCCCACGCCGCCGTCGCCGTCGCCGGCAGCCAGCAGGTCAACCAGCTCACCCAGGCCCTTGACACCAGGGACCTGATCGGACAGGCCAAGGGAATCCTGATGGAGCGGTACAAGATCACCGCCCAGCAGGCGTTCCTGCTGCTCTCAAGGGCCAGCTCGGAGCTGAATATCAAGCTCCGGGACGTCGCGGAACAGCTGACCATCAGCGGGGAAATGGCCAAAAAGCGCTGACGTATCCTGGCGGGGATTTGCCGGCGTGTCAGCCGGCGGCCGGCAGGCCCGGCCCGCCGGCCAGGTCGGAGCAGACCTGGGACAGCGGCGTCCCGCCGGCCCGGGCACGTCGCAGCAGCTCGCGGAAGGCCTGCTCTGCGGTAAATCCGTGGCGTTCCATCAGGATCCCGCAGGCGCGGTTGGTGGTGTCCCGGCCGGCGAGTGCGCCTTTGAACGGGCCGCTCAGGTGACGGGGGGTGTCCGGGCCCTGAACGTGGGCCATCAGGGTTGCCGCGGGAACGGCGAACTTCTCGAGCAGCCGCCCGGTCGCGGCGGTAAAAGCACCAGGAAGGGCAGCATAGATCTTCAGGGTTCCGATGGGTGCACCGGTTGTGCCCAGCGGCGTACTCACCAGGGAGCGGACCGGCAACGAAGCGACGGCCTGGCTCCAGAGCGGCCACCGGTCATCCGCGGCCGCGTCGTCCACCAGGACGGTGGTTTCTGCCATCCAGGCCGCGACGCACGGGCCCTGCCCCAGGTCATGCTGGGCCGCGTCTGCGATCTCCACGAGCCGCTCCGTCGCGGCTGTGCTGCTGCCGCGGCCCTGGGCGTCGAACAGTGAGATTCCGGCCCCGGCCGATCCCGGAACGGCATCGCTGACAGCCTGCACGAGGAGTTGCAGCGCCCGGTCCACCTTGTCCTCGGTCAAGAGCAGGCCCTTGATGCGCGCGAAGACGGCGGTCAGTTCGTCGAGCGGGAGTGGATTGAATGGCTGGTTGAGCACTTTGGGGCCTTATGGCGTGAGGGTAAAGCTACCCTGCGTGTGCCCCCTGCTTGAGCCGGGACGACTCTAGCGGCCGTCCACTTAAAGCATAGCCCTGCTTGTTGCGTTGCTGGTAAATGATGACAGTGCCTCACCCCCGCCGCCGTCGTCGTGCGCGTCGGCGGAAGCGCGAGGACGGAACGGAATGAAATCCAATGCTTGAATGTTCAAGCAAGTATGGACTTTGGAATCTTTACCTTCGGCGAGCTTTCCCGCAACCTCAGCACCGGCACGGCGCTCTCGCCGCAACAGCGCCTCAAGGAGATCATTGAACTCGCCAAGCTCGCGGACCAGGCGGGCCTGGGCTTCCTGGGCCTCGGCGAGCACCACCGGCGGGACTTCGCCGTGTCCGCCCCGGAAATAGTGCTGGCCGCCATTGCCCGGGAGACCACGAAGCTGCGGCTCAGCACTGCCGTCACGGTGCTCTCCACCCAGGACCCGGTGCGGCTTTTCGAGCAGTTCGCCACGCTGGACCTGATCTCCGACGGGCGCGCGGAAATCATCGCCGGCCGGGGCGCCTTCATCGAGTCCTACCCGCTCTTCGGCCACGAGCTGGAGGACTACGACGCGCTGTTCGAAGAAAAACTGCAGCTGTTGCTGGAACTGCGGGACAACGCCGCCGTGACCTGGCAGGGAACTCTGACACAAAGCATTCCCGGAATGGATATCGCGCCGCGCCCGGTCCAGGACAAGCTCCCAGTCTGGGTGGGCGTCGGCGGAACCCCGGCCAGTTTTGCCCGGGCCGGACGCCTGGGGCTGCCGCTCTTCGTCGCCCTGCTGTCCGGGCCCGCGAGGTTCCGCCGCCTGGTCGAGCTCTACCACCAGTCCGCCGCCGACGCCGGCCATGACCCTGCCGGCCTGCAGGTGGGGGCCGGCGGACACTTCTACGCGGCCCCGACGTCGCAGCAGGCCCGCGACACGTTCTACCCCTACTACCGTGCGTACTTTGAACAGAACATGCCGCGCCCCGTGGACCATTTCCCCCGCTCCACCTTCGATGACTGGACCGAACCCGGGGGAGGCCTGCTGGTGGGCAGCCCGCAGCAGGTCATCGAGAAACTGCTGGAAATCCAGGCGACCCTTGGCAACAGCCGCTACATGGCCCAGATCGGCCTCGGCGGGCTGCCGTTTGCCGAGACCGCCCGGTCCATCGAACTGCTCGCCACCGAGATCATGCCGGCGGTGAACCGGGAGATCGGAACGGCCCGGCCGGTGCCGGCCGGGAGCTAGCCCGCGGCGGCGAGCGGAATCTCCAGGAATCCGCCGGCAGCGTCCCAGCTGCTCGCTGTCCCGAGGTGCCGGCTGAGCCGCTGCATCCGCTCCGCGATCTGCCGGGAACTCCCGCCCGCCAGCCGTGCCTGGAAATCCGTGATCAGCGTGGGATGCAGCCGAAGCGACCGCGGTGTGCCGCCGTCGGTGTCGAGCATGAAAATGAACGACTGGTCGTTGCGCTCGAGCGGATCCACCGCGTAGTCGTCCACGAAGTCCCCGGCGCCGTAGATGATCGGCCGGTTCCGGAACAGCTCGACGCCGCGGACGATGTGCGGCGAGTGCCCGTAGACGACGTCGGCCCCCGCCTCGATTAGTGCCCGCCCCAGCTCCCGGTGCTCGGACGGTGCGCCGGTGCCCCAGTTTGGCCCCCAGTGTGCGGAGACGATCAGGAGCTGGACGCGGGCCTTCGTCCGCCGGACCAGGGCCAGCAGTTCCGCCACCCGGCGGTCGCTTTCCACCACCGGCACGTAGAAGACACCCGGCCCCCGGTCAGCTTCCCAGTCCGGCTGGTTGTCGGTGAAGGCAACGAGGCCGACGGCGGTCCCGGACACGCGCCGCACCGCGGGCAGGCGGGCGCCATCCCGGTTCAGTCCCGCGCCGGCGTGCAGGATGCCGGCCGAGTCGAGCACCGGCAGCATCTCCCGGAAGGCGCTGGCGCCATAGTCCAGCACATGGTTGTTGGCCAGCGACACCATGCCGATTCCCGCGGAGCGGAGGCTCGCCACGTTCTTCGGGTCGGAGCGGAAGTGGAAGACCTTCCCGGCTTCCGGCTCCCCGCCGGCGGCCAGGACACATTCGAGGTTGGCGACCGTGAGATCCGCCCGGCGCAGCAGGGATGCCGTGTCTCCCCACGGGTACTCGGCGCCCACCCGCCGCAGCCGCTCGTTCACCAGCCGGCCGAGCATGACGTCGCCCAGCAACGCAATCAACATGGCACACCTGCCCGCCGTCGTTAGCCGCAAGCAATCCGCCGCCCCTGTGGCCGGGCGGCTCCGGGAGCCTAGGACTCGTAGTTTTCCACTTGTTTGACGGGGCGGGGCTGCGCCTCATCCGGGTTTTCGCCGTACTGCAGCTTGGCCCGTCGCTGCCTGAGGAGATCCCAGCACTGGTCCAGGTCTTCCTCGATGCGCTTCAACCGGGCGTGTTCGGGCCCGTGTTCGTAGTCCGGCGAGGAGGACGGGGCCTTCTCGCGAAGTGCCTGCTCCTCGTCCACCAGCGCTGAAATGCGTTCCAGGATGTGTTGTTCGTCCATCGCGGCCTTCTTTCGGATAGCAGTCCTCCCGCCAGCGTAGCGAGGCCGCGATGCGCTGGAAAGAGTGCAGCTTCACCCTCCGGGCAGGCCGGGCAGCATCATCAGCTTGCTTATTATTTTGTGGCTTCCTAGAGTGAATCCTGTAAGGCATCAAACTCACCGGGTGGAGGATTCCGGCCGGTTCAACGGCGGCGGAACCCCGCCGGACACCAGAGGAGGACGCATGTCAGGACACAATATTTCCGGTAAGAAGGTCGCCTTTCTGCTCACGGACGGCGTGGAGCAGGTGGAGCTGACCAGCCCCTGGAACGCTGTGAAGGAAGCCGGCGGAGAGCCCACGCTCGTGGCGCCCAAGAGCGGAAAGCTGCAGGGCTACAAGGGCACGGAGAAGGCGGAGACATTCGCCGTCGACCTCACCGTCGCAGAGGCGCAGGCATCCGATTTCCATGCCCTGGTGATCCCCGGCGGAGTGGTCAACGCGGATCATCTCCGCGTCGACAAGGACGCCCAGGCCTTCGCCCGTGCCTTCTTCGAGCAGCACAAACCGGTGGCCTCGATCTGCCACGGGCCCTGGCTGCTGATCGACGCCGGCGTTATCAGCGGCCGGAACGTCACCTCCTACCACACGCTGCAGACCGACCTGAAGAACGCCGGCGCCAACTGGAGTGACCAGGAAGTCGTGGTCGACCAGGGTCTGGTGACCAGCCGGAGCCCGCGCGACCTTCCTGCCTTCAACGACAAGCTGCTCGAGGAAATCGAAGAAGGCGAGCACGCCGGACAGACGGCCTGAGCGGCCGGAGCAAGTCGGAACGGACAAATGGCCAGTGGCCGGCGGCGGGAGGTACCGCCGCCGGTCCCTGTCCTGTCGCAGGTATCAGCGCGTCTGTTGCTCCGCCGTCTGGCCGAGCAGGTGCAGTGGGGTGCGGAAGGTTTCTTTGGCCGTTGTGGCTGCGATGGCAGCGAGCACGCAGACCACGGCTGTGAAGGTGGCAACCGGCAGCCAGTTGGTCTTGTCTCCGCCGTTGAGCCAGGTGGCGATGGCCGGGCTGAAGCCCGCGATAAGCAGTCCCAGCTGGAGTCCCACGGCCACGCCGGTGTAGCGGACCTTGACATCGAACATCTCCGAGAAGAAGGCCGGGTAGAGGCCATTGGCCGCACTGTAGAACAGCGACGTGGTGACCAGCCCGGCAACCATGATCAGGGCGAAGCTCCCGGTGGAAATGGCCTGGAAGTAGAAGAAGATTCCGACGGCGCTGCCCAGGCAGCCGGTCACGAAGACCGGCTTGCGACCGATCCGGTCGGAGAGCAGGGCAGTGAGGGGCTGGGTGAACAGCGCGGCAATGTTGGTCAGGATGGTCACCCAAAGCATTGACGCTGTGGAGAGGCCCACGGACTGGGTGGCGAACGACAGGGCAAAAACCGTGACGACGGTGTTGACCACCGTGAACAAGGAAGCGAAGCCAACCCGGACCACATCCCAGCCGTGGTCCTTCATCACGGTGACAAGCGGAAGCTTGGCAGTCTCGTGGTGCTCCTTGGTCTCTTCAAAGATCTGGGGTTCGTCCAGGGTGCGGCGGATGACGTAGGCGAGGACCAGCACCAGCAGGGAGGACCAGAACGGCACCCGCCAGCCCCAGCTGAGCAGTTCCTTCTCCGGCAGGGCGGCGATCGGCAGGAACACCAGGCTTGCGAGGATCAGGCCCGAGACGATGCCGTTGAGTGCCCACGAGCCATACAAGCCGCGTTTGGCGGCTGGGGCCTGCTCGATCGTCAGCGTGCTGGCGCCGGCAGTCTCGCCGCCGGCCGAGAGTCCCTGGCAAATCCGCAGGACGACCAGGAGGATCGGGGCCCAGATGCCAATCGTGTTGAAGTCGGGCAGGCAACCTATCAGGAAGGTGGAGCCGCCCATCAGCACGAGCGTGAAGACCAGGACGTTCTTGCGGCCGACCTTATCGCCGAAGTGACCCAGGATCACTGCGCCGAAAGGGCGGGCCACGTAGGCGACGCCGAAGGTTGCCAGTGAGGCGAGGGTAGCCGCTCCGCCGGCCTCCGGGAAAAAGATCCTGCCGAAGACGAGGGCCGCCGCCGAAGCGTAGATGAAGTAGTCGTAGTACTCGAGCATGCCGCCCAGGTATGCGGCCGCCGCGGCGCGTTTAGCCTGCTTGCGCTGGTGCGTGGACTGCGTGGACTGCGTGGGGTGCTCGGTGGGCAAAGTCGTCGTTGACATTGGAACTCCTGCGTTAGGAAAAGGTCGGGGTGCTGGACCCGCGGGCCGGCGCGGAGGCGAACTCGTGCGCCACGTGCTCGCCGACGGCGAAGGCCCGCGTGATGGCGGAGCCGAGTGTCGCGCCGCCGCCGGGGTAGTTGTTGCGGAAGACGCCGGCGGACACGTTACCCGCCGCGTAGAGCCCGGCGATCGGCTGCCGGTGGCGGTCCAACACGCGGCCGTCAAAGTCGGTGTCCAGTCCGCCAGAGGTACCGAGGACGCCGGCCCTAATCGGCACAGCGTGGAACGGCGCGGTGATAAGCGGCGCCAGACAGGGGTTCGGTGTGTTGTTCGAGTCCCCGAGGAAGCGGTCCTGGGGCGTGGACCCGCGGTGGAATTCGGTGTCGACGCCGGCGGCAGCGTCCGTGTTGAACTTCGCCACCGTCGCGGCGAGGCCGGCCGGATTGATGCCCAGCTTCACCGCCAGTTCCCCGAGGGTTTCCGCCGTCGTCATCCATTCGGGCGCCGTTCCCGGAGAGGATCCGGCAACGGGGTACTTGGCCAGGTAGCCGGAATCGCAGACGAGCCAGGCCGGATCGTTCTGCTGGCGCCCTGTGTGCGGGTCCACAGAGGCGAACACGCGGCAGGCATCATGGTAGTTGAGTGCCTCGTTGACGAACCGCATCCCGGCGGAGTTGACTGTGATGGATCCGGGCAGGGTCATCTCGACGTTGGCCATCCTGCCAGAGGGAAGCCCGTCGTACCGGTGGGCCGGACTGGCGATGACCGGCACGCCCCAGATTGCGGTCATATCCGACACCGTGGCGCCGGCCTGCAGCCCGAGCTCAAGCCCGTCACCCTCATTCGACGGCGCACTGACCGGCGTGACGGGGAAGGGCAGGAACGCCCTGCGCAGCCGCGGGTTCCACTCGAAGCCGCCCGAGGCCAGAACGACAGCAGTCGCCTGCACGGTTCTGCCGCCAGCGGCGCCGCCCAGCGTGACATTCCAGCAGTTCCCGCTCCGTTCCAGGTCCTCCGCGGGGGAGGAAGCAGCAATTTGAACGCCGCGGTCCAGCGCACTGGCCACCAGGCTGCCCACAAGGGCGCCACCCATGGTCCGCACGCCGGTGGCCGTGCGGCGGGCGAGCAACTCCGGGTCCGCTGCCCGGCCGTTGAGTTCGTCGCGTTCGGTCATCGTCAGCAGCGGGAAATAGGACGACGGGCGGATGGTGTCCGCCAGGTCCGGGTAACCGGCGGGGTCAAAGGCATTGTTGTCCAGGCCCCGGCCGCCGTCGGCCGAACCGGCCCATTCCATGTGGTAATCCGGGCGGGCGATGGGGACCATGGACACCCTGGTGCTGCTGTTCAGGTATTCGACCGCGCGCGGGGCCGTGCTGGCGTACCACTGGATCTCCTCGGCGGTCAGCACATGCCCCGCGGCCTCGGTGAGATAGGCGACGGCGTCTGCATGGCTGTCACTAAAACCGGCGGCGCGGGCCAGATGGTTGTTCGGGGCCCACATCACACCACCACCGGCGGCCGAGGTGCCCCCTATCTGGGCTGCCTTTTCCGCGACGAGCACACTGAGCCCGGCGTCGGCCGCGCGGACGGCGGCCACTAGCCCGGCCGCTCCGCTTCCGACAATGACGACGTCGTACCGGGCGGCCACCAGATCCGGCGCCGTGAGGACTGCATTGCTTCCTTCGCCCATGTTCATGCCGAGGCTCCGGCAGGAACAGCCTCGCGGCCGGATCCGGTGCGCGTGGCGGTCTGTACTGCGGGCATTTGGATGAGGACCTTGCCGACCTTTTCGGTGCGGCTGCGCATGAGTTCGTAGGCCTGCTGCAGGTCCTCGAAGCCGAAGCGGTGCGTCATCAGGGCTCGGGCCTGGTCTGGATGCCGGGCCAGCAGGGCCAGCCCGTCGGGGATCAGGTTCAGGCTGTTGCGGCTGCCCATCAGGTCCAGCTCCTTGAAGGGAATATCCTTCATGGAAATACTTGCGGAGCGCGGGGAGATGCCGACCTGCACAATCCGGCCGGCGCTGGCGACGAGGCGGATGGCGTTTTCGAGCGAAGACGGAACGCCGGTCGCTTCGATCACCAGGACCGGGCCGTAGCCCTCGGTCAGCCCGTCCACCCGGGCGGTCTGAGCGGCGTCAGGAAAGCCTGCGGCCGGATCGACCAGCAGCGTTTCGGCCGCGCCAAACGTCCGGGCAAGGTCCAGCCGGTCCGCTTCGGTATCCGCAGAGATGACCGTCACTCCGAGATCTGTCAGGTACAACGTGGCGAGCAGCCCGATCGGGCCGCTGCCCAATACCAGCGCGGTTTCCCCAGCCGTGGGGCGGCCGCGGTTCACCGCCTGCATCGCGATGGACGCCGGTTCGCCCATGGCTGCCAGGTCCAGGGTCAGCTCCTCCGGCACCTTGCAGAGCTTATCGACCGGGACGCTGAGCAGTTCCACCAGGGCGCCGTCGGAGTAGCAGCCGATGCAGCCGATGTTGCGGCAGACGTTGTGGCGGCCCAGCCGGCAGGGCTGGCAGGTGCCGCAATAGGTCATCGGGCTGACGGCAACCCGGTCTCCGGCGCGGAGGCCGGCGGTGTTCTCGCTGATCGCCTCGACGACTCCGGAGAACTCATGCCCCTGAATGATCGGCAGATCGGTGGGGTAGTCGTCTTCCCAGATGTGCAGATCGGTGCCACAAAGGGTCACGTTGTGGACGCGGACCAGGGCACGGCCGGATTCCAGGACCGGCTCGGCCACCTCTTCATAGCGGATGGTTTCCTTGGCCGTGGTGCGTGCTGTGAGCATGGCCAGGGCCTCAGTTCCGGCTGGCGTCGTCAGCGCCGAAGAAGATGTTCCACTGCCGGATGCTGCGGGCTTCGATGAGGTCGTGACGGAAGAACGGGTCCTCGTCCATGAGAGCCTCGACGTCGGCCTTGGAGTCACCCTTGATGATAAGCAGTGCGCCGGGAGCCTCCCCGGGGCCGAACGGGCCGCTCTTGACCAGCCGGCCGTCGTCGAGCTGGGACTTGAGGAACTCCACGTGGCTGGGGCGGTGCTGGTCCCGGTCCACGGAAGTGGCGTCGGAGTAGGCATAGGTGACGGCGAAAATTGCCATGGGGTGGATCCTCTTCGTTGATTCAGTGAATGCCGGGAGCTGCCCCAGTGGGGCCCGTCACATTCTTGGGGTCCCTCAATGGTGAGGAATGGATTGTGACTTGTCCAACACTTACTCCGTCAATAACTATGTGCGAAAAACACATAGTGAGCGGGGTTATGGGCCTAGTCTTCCGGCGCCGGTAATACTTCGTTGGCGATTTCCAGGGCCAACGCCAGAGCCGGGGACACGAGGTCTGGATTCCATGCGATCCCTGAGACCAGCATTTGCGCGGACCCGGACAGGGGAATGAAAACCGTCCCGCCCGGCATAATGCCGGCGACGGAATCGGGCATCAAGCTGACCCCCACACCGCCTGCCACGAGGGACAGAGCGGTGTAGGGGTCGGAGACTTCCTGGACCACCCTGGTGCGGAAGCCCGCGGCCATGCAGGCGGAGAACGTTGCTTCCCGCAGGGTGGATCCCTGGGCCTCCGGCATCGTCACAAAGCCGTCCCCGGCCAGTTCGATCAGGGCGATCGACCTCCGGGCGGCGAGCGGGTGATCCACTGAAACGGTGGCGCCGAGCGGTTCCACGGTAATTCGCCGGGTGGCCAGGGATGGCGCGTCGACGGGCAGCCCGATGAAGGCAAGGTCCAGCGCCCCGTTGCGCAACTGGTCCACGGCGTCCTGGGTGAGGAGCCCGCCGTGCAGGGTCAGAGCCAGGTCCGGATAGCGGTGCCTCAGCGCGCGGGTCAGCGGCGGGAGCGTCCGGTGGTTCAGCGCGCCGGAAAAACCGATGCTGAGGCGTCCGTAGAAGGTGCCGCTGTCCGTTGTGGCCGCGCGCCGGGCGAGGTCCAACTCCTCAAGGATCTTCCGGGCATGCGGCAGGAAGGCGAAGCCGGCCGTGGTCAGGGAAACGGCCCGGGTGTTGCGCTCGAACAAATCCGTGCCGAGGTCCTTCTCCAGCTTCTTGATCGTCTGGCTCAAAGGGGACTGCGCCATCCGGAGGCGGCGCGCGGCCCGGCCGAAGTGGAGTTCTTCGGCAACGGCAAGGAACGACTCGATCTGCCGCAGTTCCATGCTGCCCCCTTCTGTTGTCCCAAGGTTACTTCCGGACGGCGGGCTATATTGGCACAAAGGCCCCAATCGAGGGCCGTCATGGGCGCGGGAGGATCGGATGGCGAACTCGGCGTCGGGAGAGTCTGTCATCCAGCGGGTGGTCAAAATCCTCAACGCGTTCTCCAAAGACCAGCCGCGGCTGTCGCTCGGGGAGCTGGTCCGCGCCACCGGAATGTCCAGCAGCACGGCCCACCGGCTGGCCAACGATCTGGTCGCGAGCGGGCTGCTGAACCGCGGAGCGACCGGGGACTACGGCGTCGGCATGAAGATGTGGGAGCTCGCCGCCCGCAGCAACCCGGCAGAGGAGATCCGCCGCCGCGGCCTGCCGTTCCTGGAAGGCGTCCACGCCGCGGTCCGGCAGCAGGTCGCCCTCGCGATCCCCGACGTCGAATCCGGCACCGTGTTGTACGTCGAGCAGCTGGACCAGCACGGCACCGCGACGAACCTGGCCGCCGTCGCCGGCCGGCTCGGCATCCACAGCACCTCGCCGGGCTTGGCCATGATGGCGCACATGCCCCATGCGGTACAGGAGCGGTTCCTGGCCGGACCGCTGGAGAAAACGACGCCCGCCACGGAAACCGATCCCGCTCGCCTCCGCGCCCACCTGGCACTGATCCGCGAGCGCGGCTACGTCCGCATGACCGGCGTGCTGGTCCCGGAGAATACGGCTTATGCGGTGCCGGTCTTCGGCGAGGGCAACAGCGTGATCGGGGCCATCTCCGTAGTGCTTCCCACTGTTCACGACGACCCGCAGCTGATCCTGCCAGTGCTGGTCGCGGCCGGCCGCGGCCTGTCCCGCACAATGGGCGCCGAACGCCGGCCCTACGGCACCCGTCCCTGGCTCGCCGCATCCTGACCGCGCATTCTCCATGCACGCCGCACGCCACCCCTGACTGCCCTGCAGAACCGGTCCCGTTGAATGGGATGTTTTGCCCGGGCGGCCGACCCTGGTCCTAGAGTTTTTCTCAGAGCACCAAACGCCTGTGACATGGAACACATACTCCGGCAAGGGTCCGGATTCGACGGACCGGGCGGACGACGCCAGCCCACAAGCCCGCTGGCATTCGGAGCTCCGCCCAATTTATCGAGCCGCACCGCACCGGTGCCGGCCACCAAGACACTCAATGAGGAGACGCTATGGGACCCGTTCAGCCCTTGCCCGCGGACGTCGAGCACCCCGACGCGGCGTCCAGCCGGGATCGCGTCGAAGACCTTCCGGCCAAGACCCCGAAGAAGGCAGCTCTGGCGTCCTTTCTGGGATCCACCCTGGAGTACTACGACTTTTTCATTTACGGCACCGCCGCAGCCTTGGTCTTTCCCAAGATCTTCTTCCCGGGCGGCGACCCGGTGGTCGCGCTGCTCGGCGCCATGGCCACCTTCGGCGTCGGCTACCTCGCCCGACCGCTGGGCGGCATTGTGATGAGCCACTACGGTGACAAGGTCGGCCGCAAGCAGGCCCTCATGATCACCCTCGTAATCATGGGCGTCGCCTCCATCGGAATCGGGTTCCTCCCCACCTTCGATCAGATCGGCTACTGGGCCACCGCGCTCCTGCTGGTCGGCCGCCTGGCCCAGGGTTTCTCCGCTGGCGCCGAAGCCGCGGGTGCGTCCACCCTGACCATGGAACACTCCCCGGATGGACGCCGCGGCTTCTTCACCTCCTTCGTGATGACCGGTTATGCCTCCGGCATGGTCCTCTCCACCATCGTCTTCATTCCGCTCGCCGCCCTGCCCGAGGAGCAGTTGCTCAGCTGGGGCTGGCGTGTCCCGTTCTGGATGTCCGTCGTGGTTCTGCTGGTCGCCTACTGGATCCGCACGCGCCTGGACGAGCCGCCGGTCTTCGAAGAGGTCAAGGCTGCGGAGGTGGCGCACTCCGCGCCTGCCCTCCGTGTTCTGAAGACCCAGTGGCGCGACGTGCTCCGCATCGTCATCATCACCCTGTTCTCCGTCATGCAGACCACCTTCACCGTCTACGCCCTGGCCTACGCCACCAGCAAGGGAGTCGGGCTGGACCGGACCCTCATGCTGTCCGTCAACGCCATCACCATCGGCCTGTCCATGTTCACGATCCCGCTGGCCGGCCTGCTCTCGGACAAGTTCGGCCGCAAGAAGGTCCTCCTGGTCGGCGCCCTCGGCTGTTCGATCTCATCCTTCGGCTACTTCTGGGCCATCAGCGAGCACAGCATCCCGCTGATCTTCGTCTTCGGCTTCCTGAATATGTCCCTCTTCTACTCCTGCTGGAACGGTGTCTGGCCGGTCTTCTTCCCGGAGATGTTCCCGGCAGCCGTCCGGTACTCCGGAATGGCCATGGGCAACCAGATCGGCCTGATCCTGACCGGCTTCGCCCCGGCGATCGCCACCCTGCTGGCCCAGCCCGGCCCCAACGGCTGGATGCCGGTGGCCTGGTTCACCGTAATCTGCATGGCGGTCTCCTCGATCGCCATCGCCACGGCCCGCGAAACGCACAAGACCCCGCTCGAGGAGCTCGGCCTGCCGCGCACCGAGCGAACCGCCCGCCGCGCCACGGCAGACGCGTAATACCCCGCATAACGGCACCGACGACGGCGGCCGGCCGGGCAGCGCCCCGGCCAGCCGCCGACACCCGGCCCCCAACATTTCCCCGCACCAGAAAGTTGATCCTCCCGTGACCTCACCAGCATCCGCCAGCACCCGAACGTTCCGCGTCGGCATCGTCGGCTGCGGCGCCATTTCCCGCAACCACCTCGAGGCCTTCGGTGCCCTGGAAAATGTCCGGATCGTCGGGGTCTGCGATATCGACCTGGACCGGGCCCGTCTCACAGCCGAATCCTGGGACGTACCGAACGTGGTCAACACGGTGGATGGGCTCCTGGAGCTCGGCCTGGACATCATCTCGGTCTGCACGCCGCACCCCACCCATGAGGAAGTGGTGCTGCAGGCGGCCGCGGCGGGAGTCCACGTCCTCTGCGAGAAGCCCATCTCCACAGACCTGCCCTCGGCCGAGCGGATGGCGGCTGCCTGCGCCGACGCCGGCGTGAAGCTGGGTGTGCTCTTCCAGCGCCGCTTCTGGCCCGGCGCGCAGCGCATCCGCGCCGCGATCGACAACGGCACCCTGGGCCGACCGATCATGGGCCAGTGCTCGGTCATGCTGCACCGCGAGCCGGAGTACTACTCCAAGGACGCCTGGCGAGGCACCTGGGCAAACGACGGCGGCGGCGTGCTGATGACGCAGGCCATCCACTACATCGACCTGCTGCAGTGGTTCATGGGCGACATTGCCGAGGTCTACGGCAAGATCAACAGCTACAAGCACGGCGCCAACATCGAAGTGGAAGACTCCGCCACCGCAGTTCTCACCTTCACCTCCGGCGCGATGGCAACCCTGGAAGCCTCGACGGCGGTCTCGCCCAGCCTGGGTGTGCAGATCCGCATCACCGGCGAAACCGGTGCGTCCGCCTCGCTCTCCGAATTCCCCGAGGGCAGCGACGGCCGCGTGGACCTCTGGGCCGTCGGCGAGACCATCAGCACCGAATCCGTCCACCCGGCCGGGGTCCGCCCCAACGTGGACCTCGCCACGATCAACGGCCAGCTGATCCCGCACCACACCAGCCAGGTCCGCGATTTCGTGGCCGCCCTGGAGAACGGCACGGAACCGGCCATCACCGGCGAGGATGCCACCAAGGCGCTGCGGATCCTGCTGGCCGTCTACGAATCCTCCCGCACCGGAGCCCCGGTGCGCTTCGCCGCCGTCGACCAGCTGGGCATCACCGGCCAGGCTGCCGCCCCGGAAGCCCCGGCAGCAGAACTCACCACCCGCACGCCGGCCGCAGGCTAAGGAAAACAATGACCACCGAACTCTATGCCGCACGTCCCCTCACCCTTGGCCGCAAGGGCCGCACACCGCGGACCCTCCGGAACCGGCTCGCCTCCGCCCCGATGGAACGCAACTACGGCACCACGGACGGCCACATCACGGAGCAGTACATCGACTACCTCGTGACCCGCGCCAAGGCCGGGCTTGGACTGGTCACCACCGAAGCGACCTACGTCAGGGCGGACGGCAAGGGCCGCACCCACCAGCTCGGCCTGCACACCGACGCGATGATCCCCGGGCTGCGCGCCCTCACCGACGCGCTGCACGCCGAGGGCGCGCTCGCCGCCGTCGAGCTTAACCACGGCGGCCGGACCGCCCAGATGGCACTGTCCGGGTTCAAGAACCTGGCACCCTCCCCGGTGCCCTGCGCCGTTGCCGGCGGCGAGATCCCCCGGGAGCTCACCGCCGTTGAGTGTCTTGAGCTCGTGGAGGCCTACGGCACGGCCGCCCGCCGCGCCGTGGAGGCCGGCTTCGACGTCATCAACATCCACGGCGCGCACGGCTACCTGATCCACCAGTTCATGTCGCCGGTCTCCAACCACCGCACCGACGAGTTCGCCGCCCCGGAACGCTTCCTGAACCTTGTCATCGACGCCGTCCGTGCCGCCGCGCCGGACGCCATCATCGGCATGCGCGTCTCCGTGGTCGAGGGTCCCGAGGACGGCATCAGCGCGGACCGGCAGCTCGAGATCATCGCCAGGGCGCACCTGGACCAGCTGGACTTCCTGGACCTCTCCGCCGGCAGCTACGAGGCCGGCGAATGGATCGTCCAGTCCGGCGAGTGGAAGCCGGGCATTCTCGCTGACTATGCCCGGGCCTACCGCCGCTTCGGACTCCCGCTGGGCATGGCCGGCCGGCTCAATTCCCCGGCGATCATCGAGGAAGTTCTCCGCGAGGGCACCTGCGACTTCGTGAGCCTGGCCCGCGCCATCCACGCCGATCCCGCGTTCGTCGGCGGCGTGCTGTCCGGCGAACGCTACCGCCCCTGCATCGCCTGCAACGTCTGCATCGATAACCTCGGCCTTGGCCAGGTCACCTGCACCGTGAACCCGGCCGTCGGGCGTTCCCGTGTCCCCGTCCCCACTCCTGCTGTCCGGGCGGGTACCCGGGTGGTCGTCGTCGGCGCCGGACCCGCCGGCCTGACCGCCGCCCGCGAACTCGCCGAGGCCGGGGTGCAGGTGACCGTGCTCGACGACGGCGCCCGCCCCGGCGGCCAGTTCGCCCTGGCGGAACGGATGAAATCCACGCCGGACTTCCACCGCTTCGCCCAATGGTCCGTCGAGGAGAACGCCCGGCTTGGCATCGACCTCCGACTCGGCACCCGGGCGGACACCAACGAGGTCGCCGCGCTGGCCCGCGAAACCGGCGCCGACGCCGTCGTACTGGCCACCGGCGGGTCCCGTCCTGGCGCCGGCTTCCCGGGCGGCAACTCCCCCAAAGTCTCCGACATTCGCGAATGGCTCGCGGCCCACCCCGACGTTCTGGCCGGCGGCGACGTCCCCGAAGCTGTCACCATCTGGGGCGCCGACTCCGTAGCCATGAGTGTGGCGGACACCCTTGCGGACCGCGGCAGCGCCGTTCTGCTGATCGGGCCGCAGAAGGTCATCGCCCCCGAATCCGGCCGCCGCGCCAAAATCCTGGCCGTGCCCCGGCTGGAGGCCAACCCGCAGGTCCGCATCCGGCTCGGCGTCAGCATCGAGGAATACGACGGCGCCCGGGTCCGGCTCAGCAGCGGCGACTGGCTGGACGCCCCCGGGGAAATCCTGGTCTCCCGCTCGGTCCTGCCGCTGGACGGCTCCGTGTCGGCCCGCCAACGGGACACCGAGCTGAGCCGCGCCGCCGGCGTGCCGGTCACCCTCGCCGGCACCGTGGTCGACCAGACCCCGGCGATCGCTTCCAACGCGGTGAAGAGCGGCTATGACGCCGCCCAGCGGGTGGCCTCCATGCTCGCCGGAGCCGACCGCGACCTCCCCGAACTGACCCTGAATGGAGCAGCATCATGACCTGCCCGAAACGCCAACTGGGAATCGCCCAGCTCTCCCTCGTCACCACGGCGCCGCCGGAACTGGTGACCATCGCCGCGCAGGCCGGCTTCGACTTCATCGGAGCCCGCGTGCGCCCCGTCACCGCGTCCGAACGCGCCTACGACCTGCAGCCGGGTTCACCCATGCTGAAGGAAACGCTGTCGCGGATGCGGGATACCGGCGTGACCGTCCGGGACATTGAATTCCTGCTTCTGGACGGCAGCGAGCAGCGCGAGGCATGGCTGCAGATGATGGCCGCCGGCCAGGCCCTCGGCGCGAGCACCGTCACCATCGCCTGCTCCGACCCGGACACGGCACGGTTCGCGGACAACCTGGCCCGGATGACTGAGGACGGCAAGGGCTTCGGGATCGTCCCCACCCTGGAACCGATCTCCTACCAGATGGTCCACTCCATCCCGGACTCCGCTTCCCTCGCCCGCGCCGCCGGCTGCCAGATCGTCGTGGATGCGCTGCACCTGAACCGCTTTGGCGGGACGTTCGAGGAGCTCAACGCCAGCCGGGACCTCGTCCCGCTGCTCCAGCTCTGCGACGGACCCGCCCGGCGCCCGGAGGACCGGGACGGCCTCGTCCGGGAATCCCGTTCAGAACGCGGCATCCCCGGCGAGGGCGAATTCGACCTCGCCGGCCTCGTGGCCGCGTTCCCGGCGGACCTTCCGGTCAGCGTGGAATCGCCGTCGGACCGCAGGGTCGCCTCCCTCGGTGAGCTGGGCTGGGCCCGCACGCTCAAGGCCGGCGCCGACGCCGTGCTCGCCGCAGCTGACCTCCTGCAAACGGCGGGTACCCGGTGAACCGGCTCGAAGCCCCGGACACCACGACGGCCGAGCTGGCCCCCGGGGTCCGCATTCCGCTGATCGGGCTGGGGACCTGGCCGATGACCGGGCAGGACGCCACCGGCGCCGTGACCCGGGCGCTGCAGAACGGCTACCGGCACATCGACACCGCCGAAAGCTATGGCAACGAGGACGCCGTGGGGGAGGGGCTGCGGCGCAGCGGGATCCCCCGCGCGGAGGTCTTCCTCACCACCAAGATCAACCGGGAGTGGCACAGCCGCGACGGCGTCCGGACCGCCGCGGCCCGGGCAGCCCGCCGCCTCGGCGTCGATTACCTCGATTTGCTCCTGGTCCACTGGCCCAACCCAGCGCAGGGGCAGTTTGTCGAGGCCTGCGAAGGCCTGCAACAACTGTTCCGGGACGGGTCAATCCGGGCCTGGGGAGTCTCCAACTTCAAACCAGCCCAGCTGGAGCAGGTGCGCGCCGCCGGACTCGAAGTGCCGCTCAACCAGGTCCAGCTCGACCCGGAGCACGGCCAGCCCGCTCAGCTGGAATACCACCGGACGCACGGCATCCTCACCGCCGCCTACAGCCCGCTGGGCCGCAACGGCAGCTTCCTGGCCGACCCGGCCGTCACCGGTCCGGCCGGGAAACTCGGCCGGACGCCTGCCCAGATTGTGCTGCGCTGGCACGTGCAGCAGGGCCGGGTCGCCGTACCGAAGTCAGCGTCGGACGCCCGCCAGCGGGAAAACCTTGACGTGTTCGACTTCGAACTGACAGCCCGGCAGCTGGACGCCATCACGGCCCTGGACACCGGAGCCGGCCCGCGCCTGGACTCCGACGATTACGGACACTGAAGAACCACCATGGAGAACCCGATGAATGCAGCCCCAGCCAACCCACCCCCTGTCCCCACCCCCGGCCGCACCCTCGACTGCGACGTCCTGGTGATCGGATCCGGTGCCGGCGGCCTCGCCGCCGCCGTGACCGCCGCGTACCACGGCCTTTCGGTGATCGTGGTGGAGAAAGCAGACGTCTGCGGCGGAGCGACCTCCTGGTCCGGCGGCTGGGCCTGGACCCCGGGCAACCCGCTCGCCAAGTCCGACGGCGTCAACGAGGACAAGGAAACCTTCCGCACCTACCTGCGCCACCGGCTGGGCGAGTACTACCAGGCGGACAAGGTGGATGCCTTCCTCGAAGCCGTCCCCCACATGGTCGGGTTCTTCCAGGACAAAACCGCCCTGCAGTTCGTCCCCGGCGCCAAAATCAACGACGTCTACGGCAAGACCCCCGGCGCCGGCACCGGACACCGCTCGGTAGGTCCCAAACCCCTCAACGCCCGCAGCCTTAAGCCCGAACTGCGCGCCAAGACGCGCCACCAGCTCTACGAAACCTCGTTTCTGGGCATGGGCATCATGGCCGGACCTGATCTCGCGAAATTCCTGTCCGCCTCCCACGGCAACCTCAAGGGACTCTTCCACGCCAGCTGGCGCTCCGGCCTTCACGTCCTGGACCTGTTGACCCACCGGCGCAACATGCAGCTCGTCAACGGCACCGCCCTCACCGCCCGGCTGATGAAGTCGGCGGATGACCTGGGCGTGGACATCCGCGTCTCCACCCCGGCCCGGCGGCTGCTCACCGACTCGGACGGCACCGTGACCGGCGCCGTCGTCGGCTCACCGGAAGGAGAGCTGCAGATCAACGCCTCCCGCGGCGTCGTGCTCGCGGCCGGCGGCTTCCCCAACGACGTTGCCCGGCGAAAGGAACTTTTCCCCAAGACCCCGACAGGCCGGGAACACTGGACGCTTGCGCCGAAGGAAACCACGGGCGACGGCATCAGCCTGGGCCAGTCAGTGGGTGGCCACTTCAAGACCGACGTGAAATCCGCGGCCGCCTGGTGCCCCGTCTCGCTGGTGCCGTACCGCAGCGGCCGAACCGGCACCTTCCCGCACATCATGGACCGCGCCAAACCCGGCAGCATCGGCGTGCTGCGAAGCGGCAAGCGCTTCGTCAACGAGGCGGACGGCTACTACGACTACGTCACCGCGATGCTCGAGGCCACTCCGGAGGGCACGACGGCGGAGTCCTGGCAGATCGCCGACAGCCGCTTTGTCCGCAGGTTCCCGCTGGGCATGGCCAAGCCGCTGCCCGTTCCCCTCTTGCCCTACCTGCGCTCCGGCTACCTCAAGAAGGGCCGCACGCTGGAGGAGCTTGCCGCGAACTGCGGGATCGACCCCGCCGGGCTGCAGGCCACCGTTGAAGAGTTCAACCGGAACGCGCGGCGGGGTGTGGACCCGGACTTCGGCCGCGGCGAGACGCCGTTCAACCGCTACGGCGGGGACTCCAAGACCGGGCCGAACCCGTCGCTCGGCCCGATCGAGAAGGGCCCCTTCTACGCTGTCCGCGTCGTTCCCGGCAGCTTCGGCACCTTCGCCGGGCTGGCGGCGGACGCCCGCTCACGCGTGCTGAACGACGACGGCGAGCCGATCGCCGGGCTGTACGTTGCCGGCAATGACCAGGCCAGTGTGATGGGCGGCCACTACCCGGCCGGCGGGATCAACCTGGGCCCGGCCCTGACCTTCGGTTACATCGCCGGCCGCGACCTCGCTGGTGCGGCCGCCTACGAGGACGACGGAACCGTGCCGGCGCCTGGGTCTGAACTTGGGACACCCGCGGCGATGCTCCGGTGAGTGGACGCAGTGATCCTCAACCCGACGGGGATGGCGCGGCTACAGCATGTCGCTGGCACGACTACAGCAGGCACCTACCCTGAACGGCTAATTTGGGGCAGGATATGCCCTGTAATAGCGTGCCGGCCGCGGCCGCACCGCGGCACCCCCTGGCCGGTGCCCCAGCTGCAAGGAGTTCCGGATATGACCACGCTGAACCCGTACCTGAGTTTCCGCGACAACGCGAAAGAAGCCATGACCTTCTACCAGTCGGTCTTCGGCGGCCAACTGAACATGAGCACCTTCGGCGAGTATCACGCCAGCGAGGACGCCGCCGAGCAGGACAAGATCATGCACGCGATGTTGACCTCGGAGAAGGGCCTGGTGTTAATGGGCGCGGACACTCCCAATGGGATGGACTACACGCCCGGCAGCAGCATCTCCGTGTCCCTGAGCGGCTCCGATGAGACCGAACTGCGCGGCTACTTCGACAAGCTCGCCGACGGCGGAAAGGTCACCGTGCCCATGGAGAAGGCGCCGTGGGGGGACATCTTCGGCATGTGCACCGACAAATTCGGGACCGACTGGCTCGTTAACGTCGGCGCCGAGCCGGGCCAGGCCTAGCGCACGGTCCGGCCTGGTTCGTTTTGACAGCGGGAAAAGTCCGGTCCGGGCTTTTCCCACTGTCTGTCCAGGCTTAAATCCGGGGGAGCCCGGCGCTGAGCCGTCTCGGGCTGCGCCCCGGGCAGGTGCCGGGGCCGACCGCCTCCGGGACGTATTCCCCTTCCCGGCCGCGCCCGGCTATTCTGAAGGCGGCCGGGACACCGCATTTACGGGTCCACCCTTCCCGGTCCAGAGAGGCGTGCCATGACCGAGAAGCTGCACCTCACGCCGGACGATGAATTCCCGGAGGACCTCAGCACGGTGGCGGACAAAGAGTTGCAGGTCCTGGACAGCCAGGTCCAAAGGCAACTGGACTATGAATATGTGGCCGACGGCGAACCCAATCCGGAGACCGAGTTCAGGCACTACGACCTTGACGAGGAATTCAGCGAGCGGGACAAGCGCGACAGCTGACCGGCGGGATTCCGTCAGTATGCTTACTGTACGCTGACCACGGCGTTACGAGGAAGCACTGAACAGAAAAGAGCCATCATGAGCAGGCCCGAACGCCTTGAGATTGAGGCCGCAGGCCAGCTTGGCCATGTGTTCGTTTCCAAGGGACCGGCCGGCCACGCGACGGCACGGCCCGCCGTCGTACTGATCCACGGAATCGGCGTCTCGCACCGCTACCTCAGCAAACTTCACGGGCTGCTGGCGGAATCCGCTGACACCTACTCGATCGACCTGCCCGGCTTCGGCGCCACGCCCCGCCCAGAGAAGACCCTCCCCGTCGCGGACCACGCCAGCTACCTCCTCGGCGCGCTGGAGCAGTTGGGCGTCCTGGAGTTCGTGCTCGTCGGGCACTCGATGGGAACCCAGTTCGCGATCGAAGCCACGCTGCAGCAACCGGGCCGGATTTCCCAACTGGTCCTGATGGCGCCGGTGGTGGATCCGCTGCGCCGCACGGTGGTGCAGCAGGCCCTGGCGCTCGGCCGGGACAGCCTGTTTTTCGAAAGCCCCTCCTCGAATGCCCTTGTCTTCACGGACTACTTCCGCTGCGGCCCGGGCTGGTACCTGAAAACCCTGCGCGTCATGATGGATTACCCCACGGAAGTACGGATCACCGGAGTCACGGCGCCGGTCCTCGTCCTGCGCGGGGCCAACGACCCGGTCGCCTCCTCAGGGTGGTGCCGCCGGTTGGCCGGACGCGCAGCCCAGGGGCAACTGCTCGAAATCGAAGGCACCGGGCACGTCGTGCAGCACAACCGCTCCGTGGAAGTCGCCGGAGCCATCCTGGACTTCGCCCGCATCGGCCGAACGGCCAGGGAAACTCCCCAGGAGCGCCCGGCATGAGCGGGGTCCTGCAGTCCGCCGGTTGGTGGGTTCGGGATTACCTCTACGCCGCGGGCCGGCAGCTCCTCAGCGCCGTTTCCCGGACCAGCCCCGATGATTTCCTCGGCGGCACCGGGCGGCCTATCGTCGTGATTCCGGGAGTTTACGAGGATTGGCGCTTTATGCTGCCCCTGGTCCGGCGGCTTCACCAAGAAGGCCATCCGGTGCATGTGCTGACCCTGCTGCGCCGGAACGGGTTGGCCGTGCCCAAGGCAGCGGATCTGATTGCCGGATACATCCGGGATCGTGACCTTTCGGACGTGGTGATCGTCGCCCACAGCAAAGGCGGGCTGATCGGCAAATTTGTGATGATGCAGCTGGATCCGGAACGCCGGATCGCCGGCATGGTGGCAGTCTGCTCGCCCTTCTCCGGCTCGCGCTACGCCTCGCTGATGCTGCTGCCGAGCCTGCGCGCCTTTTCGCCCCGGAGCGCGGTGACCATGCAGTTGGCCCGGGAGGAACGCGTCAACGAGCGCATCACCTCGCTCTACGGGCTCTTCGATCCGCATATCCCTGAGGGCAGCGTGCTGCCCGGCGCCTGTAATATCCAGCTGGACACTGGCGGCCACTTCCGGATCCTGGCCCACGAGGACACCGTCCGCACCATCCTGGAAACGACCGCCGGGATGCCGTCGGCGCCTGCCGCCGCGCCTCCGGCCTAAACCTCGACGTGCGTGCCGGCGGGTCCTTCGCGGCACTGGTTGTCCCGCGGAATTCCCGGGGCTGAGGGGCGCCGGCTAAACCGGGCACAAAGGCCCTCACTTCCGGCGGGTTCCTGACAGATAGTGGGAGGGAGCGGTCAGCTGGTCATTTTCCCAGCCTGCGGAGCGTATGCCTGGATGAGGCGGCGGCCGACATCTCGATTGGAAAGCCGTACCAATGAGCATTTTCGAAGACAGGGTCGACGCCGGCCGGCAGCTGGGAAGGCGGCTCGCGGAACTGCGGGGCCAGGACATTGTGGTCCTGGGTCTGCCCCGCGGCGGCGTCCCGGTCGCGTTCGAAGTTGCCGCCGCCCTCGACGCACCGCTGGACGTGATCGTGGTGCGGAAGCTGGGACTTCCGTACCAGCCGGAGCTTGCCATGGGCGCGATCGGTGAGGGCGGCGCCCGGGTGCTGGAGGAACACGTGCTGGCCCATGCCCGGGTCAGCGACGCGGAGTTGCAGGCCGTCGAAGACCACGAACGCGCCGTGCTGGAGAACCGGGTAGCCCGGTTCCGGAAGGGCAGGACGCGCCAGGACCTGACCGGACGCATCGCCGTGATTGTCGACGACGGGATCGCCACCGGTTCCACGGCCAGGGTCGCCTGCCGCGTTGCCCGGAAGCTCGGCGCCGCACGGGTGATCCTGGCTGTTCCGGTTGCCCCGGCCGACACGCTCAGTAACCTGACCGAGCCCGACGAGCTCGTCTGCCTCGCCACCCCGCACCACTTCTCCGCCGTCGGCTACCACTACCGCGATTTCTCCCCCACCGACGACGACGAGGTGGTGCAGTTGCTCGACGCCGCGGCCCGGCGGCTGCAGCACTCGACGCCGGACTCCCGGGCGACGGTCGCTGCCGGGATGCAGGACGCCGCCGAGTTCGACGCGGAAGTCGAAATCCCGTCGCGCGGCGTCCGGCTCCAGGGCCAGCTGCACCTGCCGGTCCCGGCCCCGGGCGTGGTGCTCTTCGCGCACGGCAGCGGCAGCAGCCGGCACAGCCCGCGGAACCGGTACGTGGCCGGGATCCTGCAGCAGGCCGGACTCGGCACCCTGCTCCTGGACCTGTTGACCCCGGCGGAGGAACGAAACCGCGCCAACGTCTTCGACATCGAACTGCTGGCCCGCCGGCTCTCCTCAGCCACTGACTGGCTCGCCGCCCGGCTGGACACGGAATCCAGCTCGGTTGGCTATTTCGGCGCCAGTACCGGCGCCGGCGCCGCGCTCTGGGCGGCCTCCGAACCAACCGCCAGAATCGACGCCGTCGTCTCCCGCGGCGGCCGCCCCGATCTGGCCGGGCCCAGGCTGTCCGCCGTCCGGGCGCCGACGCTCCTCATCGTGGGCAGCTACGACTACGAGGTGCTGGAGCTCAACCGCAAAGCGAAGTCCATGATGCGCTGCCCCAACCAGCTGGCTGTGGTCCAGGGCGCCACCCATCTCTTTGAAGAACCCGGGACGCTGGCGGCGGCAGCCATCCTGGCCCGGGACTGGTTCGTCGACTACCTGTTGCGGGCCGAGCCCAATCCCCAGGTGTAACTGCTTGAGTCCGCCGTCGACCCGTCAGATCCCGTGCACCTTATGGTGTCCGCCGGCCCGGTGGCGGTAGGCGTACACCAGCAGCGCCACGCCGGCGAGCAGCAGGAGCGCCGGGACCAGGAATTCGCTCGCGGTGACCAGCACCGTGGCCTGCACGGCGAAGATCAGCCCAAGCACGGCCAGGACCGCTGCCGGGATCAGCGGCCACTTCATCCTTGCAGGTTGCGCAGGCTCACCGGAACCGGGGCTGGAGGCAGGGTGGAAGCCGGGGGCGGGGTAAACGGGAACCAGGGACAGCGAAGCGAACGTGGCGGCCAGGCCCAGGAACAGGACCGCGGCAAGGGGCATGCCCTCCCAAGCTGGCGGCAGGGCGACCACGATGGCAAGCGTCAGCATCACCCCGCAGGGGATCAGCGCCCACCAGTTGGAACGTTCACGCACGTACACGGCGCCGAAGCCTGTGCCCATGAACAGGAACAGCAAGGCGGCGGCCCAGTCCGCCGCGGCGCGCGGCCAGAGCAGCGTGATCAGGATGACCGCCGCCAGGCCCAGGAATACCGAGCCGGGGATGGCCGCCCACCAGTTGTCCCGGCTGCGCAGGAACAGGGTCAGGAAAACGGTCCCGGCCGCAGCGAACAGCAGCGGCCAGACGAGGGCTGCACTGTCAAGGATCCCGAGCAGATCAAGCAGCAACAGAAGGCCCGCCGCCAGCAATGTGACGCCGGCGATGATGCTTGTTCGTGCCGATTGCACCGTTTGCCTCCCGGAACCCGGCGGGTGTCACGCACCGCCCTGGATCTCCACGCTATGGCTGTGGGGTCCGCCGGCGTAGGGCACAAGGTCATGGTCCAACGGCCGCCTGGCTGGTGTGGCTTGGCCAGCGCCGCCGGGCTAGCGGCCGCGGCCCTCGGCCCGGGACTTGATGCCCAGCAGCATGCGCCGTTCCATGATGAACTGCAGCGGCTCCAGCACCGGCCGGAGGATCAGTCCCACGGGCAGCGGGGAATAGTCGTACCGCGTGCGGGACAGCAGCCGGGTGGTGCGGCCGTCGACGGGCTGCAGCACAAAGGTCCAGCCGAGCTCCAGCCGCGGTCCCGCGGTGGCACTGCCGGGCGCGGTGATCCTCCCGGTGCGTGGATCCATGCTTCCGCCGAGGGCCAGCACGGATCCGGTCTCCAGGCGCCGGACCGGGATGCCGACGTCGGGACCCAGCGGGATGAGATCGCCGACGTCGAGCTGCTGGTATTCGGGAAGGATCCGGTCCGTGCTGTGGATTCCGAGGCCCGCGGCGTTCTCCAGCAGGTCATAGCTGTACATTCCGCCGCGTCCCGCGCCCAGCTGGACGAGCCAGGGCCAGATACTCTCGGCCGGTGCGTTGATGGTGACGGCGCGGGTGCTCTGCATCCGCGGCGTTTGGACGAGTTCGTCGCCGGGTAGCGGGCCGGCGGACTCCTGTGAGGTGGCCCCCCAGTTCAGCAGCCGGGGCCGGACGGCGAGAACGTATCCGGCGGCGGCCGCCGCCGCGGCAAGGGCGGCCAGCGGACCGCGGAGCCGGGCGGATGCAGGGGAGCGGCTCATGCGGTGTGGCCTTTCTCGGGCGGGTGCTTCTCATCCGGATGCTGGCTTCGCCAGTGCGCGATTGCGGACGGGACAAGGAACGCCAACGCCGGGACGCTCCACAGCCAGAATCCCCAGCCGAACAGCAAGAGGCCCAGATGGAACGCGATCACTCCGGCCCAGCCGGCGGTGGCCCACCGTCCGCCGCGAAGCAGCAGAACCCCCAGCCCAACCTCGCCCACGGACAGGACCAGGCCCCAGGCGGCGGGATTGGCCATAAAGACCTCGCGCCAGGCGGCGGTGATAAACGGCAGCAGCGCCTCGTCGGCGAAATGCCGGTAGGACTCCGGGCCGGCGGCGGCGATTCCGAAGTGGATGCCACCAGTGAACAGGAAGAAGCAGCCCACGATTTGTCCGGGCCGCCCGGAATGCTCCGTCCGCCGCGTCCGTGCTGATGCCTGCAGCTGCGCCATGCCTGTTAGCTTTCCGGGCCGGGAACGGCGCCGGTGTCCGCGGTGTGCGGCCGGTGCGACCGACCGCGCAGCGGCAGGCCGCCGGTGGCGCCGGTGAGTACCCAGTGCGCCCGGACCGGCCACCAGCTGCGGTTCATCCCCTCGCCTGGTGCTGTCCCGTTTCCTCGCCAACCACCAGTACCGGGCAGTGGGCATGTGCCACGCAGGCACCGCTGACCGATCCCATGACCTGCGCCAGGAAGCCGCCCCGGCCGCGCCGGCCGACGACCAGGAGCTGGGCGTCCCGGCTCTCCTCCACGAGGACCTTGGCCGGAGGGCCGAACTTCACGGTCCGGGTGAGGCTCTCCGGGACGGTCCCGCCGAAGGCGCGTTCCAGGGACTCGTCGACGAGCCGCTTGGCCGTCTCCTCCAGCTGGGTGGTGGTGGGCGAGCGCTCCTCAGGCAGGTGGGAGGCCAGGAAGAGGTCCGACGTGCCCAGGCAGGTGACGACTTCCAGCGGCGCCCCCAGGCTCGCGGCCATCCGCCCGGCGAGCCGAAGCGCCGTCGTCGAAAAATCCGAACCGTCCACGCCCACGACTATCCGCTGATCAGCGTTCATGGCACCCAGCCTGCCCGGTCCGCCCGGCACCGCCTAGGGCCGAAAGTCACGCGGGGAACCGCCCGGTCCGGCCGAAGGGGGTGTGCAGCCTCCCCGGCCGGCCCTAGGGTGGAACAAATCCCCACGACCCGAGGAGAACCGATGCGAGTTGCTGTTACTGGCGGAAGCGGAAAGCTCGGCCGGAGCGTTGTCCGGCGGCTCAGCGGTGACGGCCACGAAGTCATCAACCTGGACCGCACCGGCACGCGCGGACACGGTTACGCCGAGGTGGAGCTGCGCAACTACGGCCAGGTGGTCGATGTGCTCCTGGGCCTTGAGGACCGGCACGAAGGGTTCGACGCGGTGGTGCACCTGGCAGCGATCCCCGCCCCCGGACACGCTCCGGACGCCGCAACCTTCGAACACAACATGCAGGCCACGTACAACGTGTTCCAGGGGGCCCGCCGGGCCGGGATCAAGAAAATTGTCTACGCCTCCAGTGAGACGGTGCTGGGTCTGCCGTTCGACGTCGGCCCTCCGTACCTGCCGGTCGACGAGGAATATCCGGCGCGTCCGGAGAGCACCTACTCGCTGGTGAAACACCTTGAGGAGCAGATGGCGATCCAGTTCACCCGCTGGGATCCCGAATTGAGCATCACCGGGCTGCGTTTCTCCAACGTGATGGACCCGGAGGACTATGAGGAGTTCCCGGGCTTCGACGCCGACGCGACGCTGCGCAAGTGGAACCTCTGGGGCTACATCGACGGCCGGGACGGGGCCCAGGCCGTGGCGCGCGCCCTGGAGCACGGCGCCCCGGGGTTCGAGGCGTTTATCATCGCCAACGCCGATACCGTGATGAGCCGCACCAGCGCCAGCCTCGCCGCCGAGGTGTTCCCCGCCGTTCCCGTGGTCAAGGAACTGGGCAGGCACGAAAGCCTGCTCTCGATCGCCAAGGCCCAGCGCCTGCTCGGCTACGCGCCGGAGCACAGCTGGCGGAACTACCACCCGCTGCGCACCACTCCCACCGAAGACTGAACACACCGGCGCACACAGACACCGAGGGCCGGATTCCGGGGCTTAGGTGCTGGGCTCGGCGGCGGCCGGCTGCTGGCGGCTGGACCAGATGTTGCCCATCTCCTCGGAGGACTGTTCCACGATCCGGCTCATCGCGGCGTGCGCCGCGTTCGCCTCGCCGCGCTGGATGGCGCTGGCGACATCCACGTGCAGCTGCAGTGCCTCGTGATTGGGCAGGTGCGGCATCAGGCCGTGCTCGGTGCGTCCGGTCAGGACCTCGGTGACGAGGTTGTGCAGCTGGGAAAACATGGGGTTGCCGGAGGCCCTGAGCACGGCGGCGTGGAACAGGATGTCCAGCCGGAGGAATTCGTCGTTGTCGCCGCGCTGGCCCGCCGCCCAGAGCCGGGCGGCCTGGGCGACCAGATCGCTGCCGGCGTCCCAGGAGGCGCGCCCGGCGGCGAGCCGGGCAGCCTGGGGCTCGATCGCGCCGCGGAGTTCGTTCAGCGCCTGCAGCTGCTCCAGCCGCCTGGAGGAGGCCAGGCGCCAGCGGATCACCAGCGGATCGTAGGCGTTCCAGCTCTCTTCGGGCTGCACCACCGTCCCCAGCCGCCGTCGTGATTCGAGCATTCCCTTGGAGGAGAGCACCCGCGTGGCCTCCCGGACCACCGAGCGGGATACCCTGTGCTGCGCCTCAAGCTCGTCCAGGCGCAGGATCGAATGCGGCGCCAGGGTCCCCTCGGCAATAGCGAGCCCCAGCTTGTGGACCAGCACGGAATGCAGGTCAGTTGAGGACTCCGCCTTTGGGGTTGTCATAAATAAATCATACTCGTGGCCCACAAGGGGTTGTTTAAGTCTGCTTTATTTATCTAAGATCGCTTCCAGAACAGATGTAAAGATGCATCTGCAGCCGGCTGGACGGTGACATCCAGCCCCCAAGGAACCAAGGAGTCGTAATGAAGCGACGTTCGATCATGCAGTACGCGGCTGTCGCCGCGGCACTGTCTCTGGGTCTCACCGCCTGCGGCGGAGCCAGCGGCAGCAGCGACGCGAAAGCCGCCGGCACCGTCCGGGTCACCCTCGCGAACCACGTCTGGACCGAAGGCATCAAGGCGGCCATTCCGGAATTCGAAAAGTCCAGCGGCCTCAAGGTGGAGCTCACCCAGCTTGGCGAAGACCAGCTCTCGGACCAGTACAACGTCAAGCTCAACGCCGGCAGCGACGAGATCGACGTCATGATGTACCGCCCGCTCCAGGAGGGCAAGGCGTTCGCCAAGAACGGCTACCTCGCCGACCTGACGTCCAAGGTGTCCTCGGACTCCGGCTGGGACTGGAAGGACTACCAGGAGGGCCCGGTCAAGGCCACCACAGCTGACGGCAAGGTGGTCGGCGTCCCGATCATCACCGAACGCGAAGTGCTTTACTACCGCAAGGACCTGCTGAAGGCCGCCGGCCTTGAGGTTCCCACGACCATGGACGAGCTCGAGGCAGCGGCCAAAGCCATCAAAGCCTCCTCCCCGGACACCGCCGGTTTCGTGGCCCGCACCGGCAAGTCCGCCGCCGTCACCCAGTTCTCCAGCTTCCTCTACAGCTTCGGCGGCGACTTCACCGACGCCAGCGGCAAGTCCGCCGTCAACTCCGACGCCGCCAAGCAGGCCTACGCGTTTTACGGCGGCCTGATCAAGAACTACGGCCCGGCCAACGTCAGCACCGACATGAGCTGGCCCGAGGCGATGGCCATCTTTACCCAGGGCAAGGCCGCCTTCTACACCGAGGCCGACTCGCTGTACAAGAACGCCACCGACCCGGCCAAGTCCAAGGTCGCCGACACGGTCGGCTTCGCCGCGCTGCCGGCCGGCCCGGCAGGTTCCAAGCCCTACAACATCCCGTCGTGGGGCCTTGCCGTCAACCAGGCATCGGGCAACCAGGACAACGCCTGGAAGTTCATCCAGTGGGCCACGAGCAAGGAACGCACGCTCGAGGCCCAGAAGGCCGGCGTCCCCGGACCCCGCGCCTCCGTCTGGTCCGACCCCGCCGGTACCTCCACCTACCCGCAGGACCTGGCCGAGGCCATCACCGCCAGCGCCAAGACCGGCGTAGGCCACGACCGTCCCGAGGTTGTCACCGTCGGCAAGGCCCGCGAAATCGTGGGTGGCCCGATCGTCGCGACCATCACCGGTGATAACGCGTCCGCTGCCGCGGACACCGCCCACGATGCCTTCCAGAAGTTCCTGGACAGCGAAAAGAAGTAGCGCAACACCAGACGGGGCGGCGGCCCAGCCGCCGCCCCGCCGCGGCCAGCTCTTCCCTTCACCCCCGACTCCTTAGGTGAACCATGTCTGTACTCTCCCCTCCCCGCAACGCGCAGTCCCAGCCGCCGTCCGGCCGGAACTCCACCCGCAGCGCCCGTGAGAATTTCTCCGCCTGGGCCAACCGGCACCGGAAGTGGCTCTTCGCCGCCCCCGCGATGATCTTCGTCGGCGTCCTGATCGTCTTCCCGCTCGCCTGGACCCTGTACCTGAGCCTCACCGACTCGCAGGGGTCCGTCCGGGCCGCCGCCGAGTTCGTCGGCCTGGAAAACTACGTCACGGTCCTGTCCGACGTCGAACGCTTCTGGCCTGCCGTGGGCCGCACCCTGTCCTTCACCGGCGTCGCCCTGGTTTGCGAGGTCGTGCTCGGAATGTGCATCGCTCTGCTGCTGTGGCGCCCGTTCCGCGGGGAAAAGTGGGTCCGCGTGGCCATCCTGCTGCCGCTCGTGGCCACCCCGGTCGCGGTCGGCATGATGTGGCGGCTGATCTTCGACCCGAATATCGGCTTCGTGAACCAGCTGCTGGGCATGGTTGGCATCCCGCCCCAGCCCTGGCTGTCCGGCCAGGACACCGCCCTCGGCACCACGATCTTCATGGACGTGTGGCAGTGGACCCCCATGGTGGTGCTGATCCTGCTCGCCGGGCTGACCTCGCTGTCCGAGGAGCCCGACGAGGCGGCCCGGATGGACGGCGCCAATGCCTTCCAGCGCTTTTTCCTGATCACGCTGCCCCTCATGATGCCGACCGTGATCGTTGCCATCCTGCTGCGCGGCATCGATGCCCTCAAAACGTTCGACATCCTCTACGCCACCAAGGGCAAGGGCGGCGGTTCCTTCCACGAGGTGGAAACCCTCAATGTCTACGCCTACGGCCTGAGCTTCGACTACAACCAGTACGGGCTGTCCTCCGCGGTGCTGATCCTGTTCTTCATGATCATCATCGGCTCCATGTGGCTGCTGACCATGCGCAAGAAAGCGGTAAGCAAATGACCGTCCAGACCGAACCCCAAACCGACACCGCCGCCCGGCCCGCACCCGAACCCGCACCCGTGCCCGCCCCGCCCCGCCGCAAGCCGCTGGGCGTCCGCGCCTACAAGGTCTTCCGCGTCGCGGCCCTGATCGGCGTCGTGCTGTTCCTGGTGGCCCCGCTGTTCTGGATGCTGCTGGCATCCTTCAAGACCAATGTGGACATCTACGACACCGGCAAGTCGTTCTTCTTCACCCCCACGGGCGAGAACTACGCGAACGTGCTGCAGCGCAACAACTACTTCGTCTTCATCTTCAACAGCTTCTGGGTGGCTTTCGTGTCCACGGCACTGTCGCTGGTCCTCGGCGTCCCCGCGGCCTACGCGATGAGCCGGTTCACCATGCACCGCTCGGCGCTTGTGGTCCTGATGGCCCGCGTCATCCCCGGCGTCTCGCTGCTGGTGCCCTGGTACTACGTCTTCTCCAACCTGAAGATGGTGGGCGGGTTCGAGGTGCTGATCCTCAGCCACATGTTCGTCTCACTGCCGCTGATCGTCTACATCATGATGAGCTACTTCGACTCGCTGCCGCTGGAGCTGGAGGAATCCGCGCAGGTGGACGGGCTCACCCCGATCGGCGCGTTCCGCCGCATCACCCTGCCGCTGTCCGTGTCCGGCATCGCCACCGCGGGCATCCTGTCCTTCATCTTCTCGTGGAACAACTTCATGTTCGCCCTGGTGCTCTCCGGCTCTAAAACCAAGACCCTGCCGGTCGCGATCTTCGACTTCGTCTCCTACGCCAGCATCGACTGGGGCGGCCTGATGGCGGCCGCCACGGTGGTCACCATCCCGATCATGATCATTGCGCTCTTCACGCAGAAGTACATCGTGTCCGGCATGACCGCCGGCGCGACCAAGGGCTAGGCCACGATGACACTCATCAGCAGGATTGAAACCTTCCTCGTCGCCCCGCGCTGGCTCTTCGTCCGGATCGAGACCGACAGCGGGATCGTCGGCTGGGGCGAGGCCAGCTGCGAGGGCCGCAGCGAAACGGTCCGCACCGCCGTCGAGCAGCTCTCCGAGCTGCTGATCGGCAACGACGCGCTCCGGATCGAGGACCACTGGCAGGTGATGACCAAGGGCTCCTTCTACCGCGGCGGTCCCATCCTGGCCAGTGCCGTGTCCGGGCTCGACCAGGCCCTGTGGGACATCGCGGGCAAGCACTTCAACACCCCCGTGCACCAGCTCCTGGGCGGCCACGTCCGGGACCGGATCCGGATGTACGGCTGGGTGGGCGGGGACGAGCCCAACGAGGTGGCCGACCAGATCAGCGCCCAGCTGGAGGTCGGGCTCACGGCCGTGAAGATGAACGCCAGCGGCCGGATGAGCCCCATCGCCTCCGTGGCCGAGCTCGACGGCGTCGTCCGCCGCGTTGCCGCCGCCCGCGAGGTCCTCGGTGACCACCGTGACGTCGCGGTCGACTTCCACGGCCGGTTCAGCCTCGCGAACGCCCGGCGGGTGGCGCCACTGCTGGAACCGTACCGGCCCTTCTTCCTCGAAGAACCCGTGGTCCCGGAAAACACCCACCTGCTGCGCGAATTCACCTCCTCCACCACGACGCCGGTCTCCACCGGTGAGCGGCTGTACAGCCGGCAGGAATTCCTGCCCGCGCTGCAGGCCGGCATCGCCGTGGCCCAGCCGGACCTTTCGCATGCCGGCGGCATCACCGAGGTCCGCAAGATCGCCTCGCTCGCGGAAATCTACGAGGTCCAACTGGCCCCGCACTGCCCGCTGGGACCGCTGGCGCTGGCCGCCTGCCTGCAGGTGGGTTTCGCGACCCCCAATTTCCTGATCCAGGAGCAAAGCATCGGGATCCACTACAACCAGGGCGCCGAAGTCCTGGATTACGTGGTGGACAAGTCCCCGCTGAAGTTCGTAGACGGCCACATCGAACGCCTGACCGGCCCGGGTCTCGGCATCGAAATCGACGAGGCCGTGGTCCGCGCCGCGGACAAACGCGGCCACGCCTGGCGTGGGCCCGTCTGGCGGCACCCCGACGGAGCCTACGCAGAATGGTGAACAAGATGACGGACGAACTGAACAAGATACTGACCCCGGAGGCCCTGACCCCGGAGGCCCTGCTGGCCGGAATCCGGGAGGCCCGGCTGGTCGCGATCGTGCGCGGCACCGACGGCGGCGCCGCCGCGAAGGCCGCCCTCGCGGTGATGGAGGAAGGCTTCCGGTACGTCGAAATCGCGCTGACCACGCCGGATGCCCTCGCGGCGATCCGGGAGGTCCGCGCCGCCGCCCCCGCCGGCTGCTTCGTCGGGGCCGGCACCGTGCTGACCGCGCAGGACGTGGAGCAGGTGGACGCGGCCGGCGGCCAGTTTATGGTCACCCCGGCGTTGGCCGAATCGATCGAGGTCTCCGCCGCACGCGGAATCCCGGTGCTGGCCGGGGCCATGACGCCCACCGAGGCCTACGAGGCGATGACCCGCGGCGCCACTGCGGTGAAGCTCTTCCCCGCGTCCACCGGCGGACCGCGTTACCTCAAGGCGCTGCGCGACCCGTTCCCCGGGATCCCGTTCATCGCCGTCGGCGGCGTGGGTCTGGACGAAGCCACCGGTTACTGGCAGGCGGGGGCCGTCGCCGTCGGCCTGGGCAGCCCGCTCTTCGGGGACGCCGGCTCGGGCGGTGACCTGTCCCCGGTCCGTGAGCGCGCCCGCGGTTTCATGGCGCTCGCCGCCGAATTCGATCGCCGGATCGCCGCGGAGAGCCTGCGGTGATTCCCGACGCAGAGAGCCCTGACCTCCTGACCTTCGGCGAATCCATGGTTTCGCTGCGCTCCGCGGGGCCGCTGTGTGCCGGCGGCTCCCTGGGCATGCACGTGGCCGGGGCGGAATCGAACGTGGCCGTCGGTGTCGCGCGGCTCGGCCACCGGGTGGGGTGGGCCGGGGTTGTGGGCGCCGACCCCCACGGCGAGTTCATCCTGCGGCAGCTCCGGAGCGAGGGCATTGGCGTGCAGCACCGGGTGGATGGCAGCCGCAGCACCGGAGTGATGTTCCTCGAGCAGCGCACCGCCGACGTCACCCGGGCCTTCTACTACCGTGCCGGTTCCGCCGGATCCGGCCTGGACCGGGACGACGTCGACCGGGCCCTCCAAAACGGCGCCCGGGTCCTGCACCTCACCGGGATCACCGCAGCCCTCAGCCCGGAGGCACGGCGGGCCGTGGAGTATGCGGCCGCCCGGGCCGCCGGCGAGGGCCGGGAAGTCTCCCTCGACGTCAACTACCGCAGCAAGCTCTGGTCCCGGGACGAGGCGCGGGCCGTCCTCACCCCGATCGCCCGGCACGCCAGTATCCTGATCGCCTCCGACGACGAACTCGGGCTGGTCGCCGCAGGGCCCGGGCAGTCCGGCGGCGCCGACGACGCCGAATCGGCCATGGCCGCCGAACTTCTGGACCGCGGGGTCCGGGAGGTTGTGGTCAAGCGGGGTGCGGCCGGCGCCGGGGTCCACACCGCGGCAGGCCGGTGGGAAACGCCCGCCGTGCCCGTCACCAGCATCGACACCGTGGGCGCCGGCGATGCGTTCACCGCCGGCTACCTCTCCGCCCTGCTCGACGGCGAGGACATAGCCGGCCGCCTGCAGCGCGGCGCCTTGGCCGGGGCCTTCGCCGTCAGCACCGCAGGGGACTGGGAGGGCCTGCCCCGCCGGGACGAGCTGATGCTGCTCGGTGCCACGCCCAGCGGAACCACCCAGCGCTAGGCCCGGCCGGCCCCAGAAACCTTTGCCATCCATGTCAGACCAACACCGAAAGCCTGGACCTGCTGTGAAAATCATTGCTGCTGAAGTCTTCGTGACCAGCCCCTCCCGGAACTTCGTGACCCTGCGGATCACGACGGACGACGGCGTGACCGGGATCGGTGACGCGACGCTGAACGGGCGTGAGCTTGCCGTGGCCGCGTATTTGAAGGAACACGTGGCGCAGTTGCTGATCGGGAAGGACCCGCACCGGATCGAGGACACCTGGCAGTTCCTGTACCGGTCCTCGTACTGGCGCCGGGGTCCGGTCACGATGGCGGCGATCGCCGCGGTGGACATGGCGCTGTGGGACATCAAGGGCAAGGTCGCGAACATGCCGGTGTACCAGTTGCTGGGCGGGGCGTCGCGGAACGGGCTGCGCGCGTACGGCCACGCCTCGGGCGCGGACCTGGAGTCGTTGTTTGATTCGGTTCGGGAGCACCTGGAGCTCGGCTACAAGTCGGTGCGGATCCAGACCGCGGTCCCCGGGATCAAGGCCGTGTACGGGGTTGCTGCGCAGGCGCAGGCCTCGGGTGAACGCTATGACTACGAGCCCGCCGGGCGCGGCGCGTTCCCGGTCGAGGAGGACTGGGACACCCGGGCGTACCTGCGGCACCTGCCCAGCGTGTTTGAGGCGGTCCGGAACGAGTTCGGCCCGGAGCTGCCGCTGCTGCATGACGGGCACCACCGGATGACGCCGATCCAGGCCGCGAAGCTGGGCAAGGCGCTGGAACCCTATGACCTGTTCTGGCTGGAGGACTGCACCCCGGCGGAGAACCAGGAGGCGCTGCGCCTGGTCCGGCAGCACACCACCACGCCGCTGGCGATCGGCGAAATCTTCAACACCGTGTACGACTACCAGACCATCATCAAGGAACAGCTGATCGATTACGTCCGGGCCGCGTCCACGCACTTCGGCGGGATCAGCCCGCTGAAGAAGGTGATGGACTTCGCCGCGCAGTACCAGATCAAGTCCGGCTTCCACGGCCCCACCGACATCTCCCCGGTCGGGTTCGCCGCGCAGCTGCACGTGGGCCTGGCGATCCACAACTACGGCATCCAGGAATACATGCAGCACTCGGACGCGACCAACGAGGTCTTCGAGCAGTCCATGACCTTCGTCGACGGCTACCTGCACCCGGGCAACAAACCCGGCATCGGCGTCGAATTCAACGAGGAAGCCGCCGCGGCGTTCCCGTACCAGCAGGCCTACCTGCCCTACAACCGCCTCGTCGACGGAACGGTCCACGACTGGTAATCGGCCACGACTGGTAAACCCGGCGCGGCCTGACACAAAAAGGTCCCGGGCGGGAGTCGATGCTCGGCCGCCCGGGACCTGGCTGTGTGGCGCTGAAGGCCAGCGCTCAGGCTATGTCGGGATCAGTTAGTGAGTTCCCGCGTCATGCCGAAGGGGACCTGGTCGGACAGCGCCGCCGTGTAGTGGCCGGGCGTGTGCCGGGTAAGCAGGATGCCCTGCGTGCCGGTCTCCATGGCGATCTGCTGGAGTCCGCGCACAGCGTCGTTCAGACGTTCGTCCAGGACCCGTCGGCTGTCGACCTGGATCTGGATGCACTCGGTTACTGTCGTCATCGCACTGCTCTTTCTTGGGTTATTCGTCGGCCCCAATGGTTGAAGCGACAATAACGTCATATTTATGGCCCCGTCAAATCACCGCGCAGGGTCTCGCCAGTGCCCGTCCGGACCAAAAATTCGGTTGGGGCGTACCGCACGCCGTTGACCTGCAGTTCCAGTAGATGGGCGCCCGGATGATGGCGCCGGGTCGTCATCTGGCGGAACGCGTGGCGCTTCGCGAACTTCCTGGACTCGCCCGGACCGAGGACGGACGTGCCGAGCTTGAAAACCTTCTCCGCGAGAGCGCCGTTGGCCTTGGCATAGTGCACCACGTAGTCGACGGCGAGCCGGGCCTCGGCCGGCCCGATATTGGAGACCTCGAAATCGAAAGCGAGCTCGCCGGGCAGTTCGACGACATTGCGGTCCAGCCGGGGCGGCGTCACGGCCAGCGACGCCGGCGGGAACCCCAGCAGTTCCAGCGCGCCGGGGTGCGCCTTCTTGAGCAGGGTCCGCAAGCCGTGCCGGACCACTCTGGGTGTGTTCTCGTCCGGGGCGGCCATCCATCGGGCTGCCGTGGCAACGACCTCGTCGGGGGCGTGGCGGGCCAGATCGTTGAGGTGGTTGGCCACCGAGCGCCGGACGTCTGCGACCGGGTCCCGGTACAAGGCATCGAGGATCGGCAGGGTGGCTGCGGGCCGGTCGGTGATCTCCGGAACGCGGATGGCCCACGGCAGGTAGGCCCGCGTGCCCTCGCTCGCGAGCCGGCGGACGTGCCAGTCCGGGTGGGACGTCCAGCCCTGGATGACGGCCAGGGCCCGGTCCAGGTCTGCGGCAAGGAGCTGCCGGATCGCGAATTCGCCGGTGAGCCGCGGCGTCAGCTCCGCGAGCAGCGTCAGGCAGTCCTCGAAGTCGTGGGGCACCTCTGATGCAAGGGCGAGCGTGGCCGCCGTCTCCGTCACCGGCCAGATCATCCAGCCGGTGAAATCAGGATCATCCAGCGCGCGGCGGAAGGTGGCCGCGGCAGCGGCGTAAGTGCCGGGCAGGTCGGCCAGCAGGGCGCGGCTCAGGAGGTCGGTGCGTTCCCGCAGGCTCAATTCCTCGAGCTGTCCGGACGTGCCGGCCAGTTCGGCGAAGTTGCCGCCGGGGGTGGCCGCGGCCAGGATCCGCTCCAGGGAGCGGACCACACGCGGGTTGATCAGTTCATTCATAACACCCATTGCTTCAGGCTACCGGGACAGGGCCACCGGCCCGCCGCGGAATCCCACCCACCGGCAGCACCGGAACCGGGATATTCTTCACGAAGGACATGTCCACACACAGTGCAGAGGCGGATGCGGGAAATGGCGCAGAAACCAGTAGACAACTCGCCTGGCAAGTGGCGGGTCTTCCACGACAAGTTTGTGGTGGAGGAACGCTACATGAGCGGCCAGGACCGGAAGAACGTGTACCGCATCGCCGTCGGACTGGCGGTTGTTGGCGCGGTGCTGTTTTTCTCGCTTCTTGCCAGTGTCCTCCAGCAGGGGGGCCTCACCGCAGGCGACGAGCCCGTCCGTGCCTGGCTGCTGACCCTTCGCTCTGAACCGCTCACGTTGATCATGATCTTCCTCGCGATCGTTTTCGGCCCCGTTGCCCTGCCGATCATCGTTCTCGTGGTGACCGTGGCCTGGGGTCTGCTGGCCAAGCACGCCTGGCGGCCGATGCTCCTCGCCGGCGCCATGTTGACCGGCGTCATTGTGTCGCAGATCATCGGGCGAATCATCGATCGCCACCGCCCGCCGGTGGACCTCATGCTTTTCGGCGCCGACTTCACCTTCTCCTTCCCCTCCGGTCACGTCCTGGGAGCCTGTGACTTCCTGCTGGTCGGTACCTTCCTGGTCGTCTCCCGCCGGCGCAGCCGCAGGGCCGTGGTCGCGGGCTTCCTGCTGGCCGGCGTCGGGATCTTCCTCGCCGCGGTCAGTCGGCTCTACCTCGGCTATCACTGGCTCACGGACGCCTTCGCCTCGCTGTCCCTCTCCTTCGTGATCCTCGGCGGCGTGATTGCGCTGGACACCTGGCGGACGGCCCGCATCCGCGGCGAGCAGGTCACCGGAGAGCTCTCCAAGGCCGATACCAGCCAGGACTAACCACCCGGGCGAAGTCTTGCCGCGGCCGGATGCCGGTGCCACAGTGGGCCATGGCCACCGAAGAAGATGTCCGCCGCGCTGCTCTGGCCCTTCCCGGTGTGGTGGAGCGGCCCAGCTGGGGTCGGCCCGCCTGGTTCGCCGCCGCCACGCTGATGGCCCGGATCTGGGAAGAAGGCGTACTCACCGTCAAGACCGAGGAGCGTGAGGCGCTCGCGGGAACGGACCCTGACACGTACTTCTGGACCCCGCATCACGAACGTTCCCCGTTGCTGGTGTTGGTGCGGCTGGACCGGATCGACCTCGCGGAACTGGGCGAGCTCCTGGGGGAATCCCACCGCATCGCGGCGGGCCGGAGACGCTAGGCCCGGCGCGAGCGGAGCAGGGCCAGTTCGCCCTGCAGCCGGGCGTTGACCGCTTCGAGCTCCAACACTTTGGCCACGCCGGCCAGGTTGAGGCCCTCCGCCAGGAGTTCGCTGATCCGCCGCAGCACTGCGAGATCAGCGTCGCTGTACTGCCGCGTTCCCCCGGCGGTGCGGTCCGGTGTGAGCAGGCCCCTTCGCTCATAGAGCCTGATGTTCTGCTGCCCGGTGCCGACCAACTGGGCCACTACGGAGATCGCATAGAGGCCCAGCTCCTGACCATGATCCGTCACGGTACTCCTTTGCAGTGTTTCGATGTGCCGGGTTCCCCTTGCATCAGTCTCGCACCGGTGCTATAAAAAATCTATACCCAACACCATAGATAATCGACGTGGTTGGGTACAGGAAAATACCAAACTCTCGCATGAAGGAGTGGGAAATGATGTTGATGCGCACGGACCCGTTCCGTGAACTTGACCGGCTGACCCAGCAGGTTTTCGGAACGGCGGCAAGGCCCGCTGCGATGCCGATGGACGCATGGCAGGAGGACGGCGACTTCGTCGTCGCGTTCGATCTTCCCGGCGTCAACCTTGACTCGGTGGACCTCGATATCGAGCGCAACGTGCTGACGGTCCGGGCTGAAAGGCGCGATCCGACGCAGCCCAATGTTGAGCTGATCGCTGCGGAACGGCCGCGCGGTGTCTTCAGCCGCCAGCTCATCCTCGGCGACACCCTGGACACCGAAAAGGTCAAGGCAAGCTACGCCGACGGCGTGCTGACGCTCCGCATTCCGGTGCTGGAGCGGGCCAAGCCGCGGAAGATCGAAATTACTCACACGCAGGACAAGATGCAGGAGATCGGGAAGTAGCCGGGAGGACGGGTTCCGTCCAGCCCGGCGACAAGTGAGGGGAGCAGACGGCACCGCCGCGGACGGCGCCGTCTGCTCCCCGCCCGGTCTTCAGGACGGGGTGCATCGATGAAACGCGACCCGCGCGGCTACTATGCGGCACTGCACGTGACGCCGGATGCGACGCCGGTTGAGATCCAGCGCGCCTTCCGGGCGCTGATGCGCCGCCGCCATCCCGACGTCGGGAGCTCCGCCGATGCGGGGTCCGGCGCGGCGGATGACGTGCGGCGCATCCTGGAGTCCTTCGCCGTCCTGCGGGATCCGAAATCCCGGACGGAGTATGACCCCGCTGCCGCCGGGTCAGGCAGCACTGCCGACGGAGGGACCGGCAGCACCGGAACTACCGGAACCGCCCGAAGCCGGGAGATTCCGGTCCGGCACCACCGAAGTGCGCAACCCGTTCTGCGGGTCACCCAGGTGCGCTGGGAGCGCGGCCCGTGGACAAACACAAGAGAAGGAGGGCGACCATAAGCGCCTGGCGCCGCCGGCCACCCCGGGCCCGCGGCGCCGGTCGTGGCGCGGGTCTGCACGGCGGCCTAAAATCAGTCAACTGCCTGAAACTACCTAGGGGATCCACTGATGAAAGCTTCCGCCAAGGACTTGGCCGCCCTACTGCCGTCCCGCTTCACCCTGGGCGTGGCGACCGCGGCCTTCCAGATCGAAGGCGCACTGGCTGAGGACGGCCGCACTCCGGCGGGCTGGGACATCTTTGCGGCCAGGCCCGGAGCGATCGTGCAGGACCACAGCCCCGAGGTTGCCTGCGACCACTACCACCGGATGCCCGAAGACGTTGCCCTGATGAAAGAGCTCGGGGTCGATTCCTACCGCTTCTCGCTGTCCTGGTCACGCATCCAGCCCGGCGGCAGCGGGCCGGTCAATCCGGCGGGCCTGGACTTCTACGACCGGTTGATCGACCTGCTCCTGGCCAACGGGATCGCACCGATGGCAACTCTGTATCACTGGGACACCCCGCTGGAGCTGGATCAGGCCGGCGGCTGGATGAACCGGGACACGGCCTACCGGCTCGGCGAGTTCGCCGCGATCGCCGCGGCTGCCTACGGCGACCGGGTGACGCGCTGGGTGACCGTCAACGAACCCGCCACGGTCAGCACCAACGGCTACATGCTGGGGATGCACGCCCCCGGCGAAACGCTGATGCTGAAGGCCCTGCCGAGCGTCCACCACCAGCTCCTGGGTCACGGGTTGTCGCTGCAGGCCCTCCGGGCCGCGAACGTGCCGGGTGACATTGGGATCACGAATGTGTATTCGCCGATGGTGCCGGCCTCGATCAACCCCCTGGACAAGCTCAGCGCCGGCCTGATGGACATGGCCCAGAACCGGCTCTACGCGGACCCCGTCCTGCTCGGCAAGTACCCCGACACGATCCGGGCCGCCACCTTCTTCTCCTCGTTCAGCCCGTCCAGCGAGGACATGGAGCTGATCTCGCAGCCGCTGGACTTCTACGGGCTCAACTACTACATGCCGACGCGCGTGGCGTCGGGCCCGGGCGAGGGTGCCGTGCCCAAGGGCATGGCCGAGGCCATGGGCGATGACCTGAGCGGCACCGCACCCGGCGCACCGTTCCACGTTGCCTCGTTCCCGGACACCGAGACCACCGCCTACGGCTGGCCCATCAAACCCGAGTACATGGGGGTCGCGCTCGCGGAAATGGCGGAGCGTTACCCGCTCCTTCCGCCGGTCTATATCACCGAGGGCGGCGCGAGCTTTGAGGACCTCGAGATCCGGGACCCGGAAGGCGGGCGGATCATCCCGGATGAACGCCGGGTGCGCTACCTGGCGGACCACATCGCAACTGCGGTTGAGGCCACGTCGCCCGGAGGCGCGGCGGAATCGGTCGAGCTGCGCGGGTACTACGTGTGGTCCCTGATGGACAATTTCGAATGGTCCGGCGGCTACAAGCAGCAGTTCGGGCTGCTGCATGTGGACCGCGAGACCCAGGAGCGGACCAGGAAGGCCTCGTTCTACTGGCTCCAGGAAGTGCTCGCTGCGCGGCACCGCGACGCCGTGCCGGAGGCCCCCGGATTGGGGCAGGCTACGGCCAGCGCCGGCTAGAGAACGTCCAGCTCCAGCAGGCCCTTGGCCAGTCCGGCGCCGTCCGGGGAGTAGAGCCACGGGACCGGCGTGCCGGTATGGTCACCGGTGTCCGAGTGGCCGCCGGCCAGCACGGCCTCGCCGGCGGAGAGCTGGCGGATCCCGACGGCGGCGACGCTGTCCGGGTGCTGCCGGGCAAAGTCGGAGTAGATGGCTTCGTCGTGCTGGCCGTTATCGCCGAAGAGCAGCCAGCGCATGTTCGGGAACTCCTCGGCGAGGAGTTCGAGGTTGCGGCGCTTGTGCTCCTGGCCGCTGCGGAACCAGCGGTCCTGGGTCAGGCCCCAGTCGGTGAGCAGCAGGGCGCCGGAGGGGTACATGTTCCTGCTCAGGAACCGGGCCAGGGTGGGGGCGGCGTTCCACGGACCTGTCGACAGGTAGATCACCGGGGCCTCCGGGTATTCGACCATAAGGCGGTCCATCAGCACGGCCATCCCGGGTGTCGCCATCCGGGCCCGTTCGTTCAGCACAAAAGTGTTCCAGAGCGCCAGGAAGGGACGGGGCACGGCCGTGACCATGATGGTGTCATCAATGTCGGAGACAATCCCCAGCTTGGTGTCGGGGGAGATGACGTAGATCTGTGCCTCCGCGGGCTCGGTGCCCTCGGCGCGCAGCACTGCTGTGTGCCACCCGGGGGCGAGGGACACCTTGACGATTGTGTCGACCAGTCCGCCGCGGTCCGCATTCACGCGGGCGGTCATCCCGCCGATTTCAATCTCCACTTCGGTGAACTGGATCGGCACGGAAGTGAAGGCGCGCCAGCCCCGGATGTTCTGGTTGCCGTTCTTCGCCGCGTGCTCCTCCCGGCTGCCGGGGTTCGGCTTGGTGGTGAGGACAACCCGGCCGAGCACCCTGACCCACTCCGTGGAGCCGTAGCCCTGGTAGCCGATGGTCTGCGGGACGAACTCCCAGCGTCTGGCGGCCTGCAGGCGGAGCCCGTTGAACGTATCCGAGACCCAGTGCGCCAGGCGGAAAGCCCGGTTGCCGGTGACCGGCTGCGGCCGGGGTGATTGCTGCGACGCCAATTCCATGCCTCCACTCTGCCACACGGGCCACGCCCGGTGCGGGCCGCGTCCGGAACCGCCCGGGGTTCAGTCGGCGCCGAGCAGCAGGCGCAGGACGTCGGCGTTGCGCACGGCGTTCCCGCCGCCGTCGTTGTTGAAATACACGAAAACCTCCTTGCCGGCCGCCTGCCACTCGTGGATCCGGTCCGCCCACCAGCGCAGGTCCTGGTCCGGGTAGGAACCGCCGTAAAGGTGCTCCCGGTCCGGGCCGTGCAGCCGGATGTAGACGAACGGTGCGGTGGCACGCAGGATGCACGGAAGTCCGGCACCGCTCATGATGCAGTAGGCGGCGCCGTGCCGTTCCAGCAGCGCATAGACCTCGGGCTGGTCCCAGCTGGCATGGCGGAACTCCACGCTGACCCGGATCCAGCCGGGCAGTGCGGTGAGGAAGTACTCCAGCCGGGCGTCGTCCCGGGCAAACGCCGGCGGCAGCTGGACCAGCAGCACCGCCCGCTTGTCGCCGAGTTCGTGCCAGCACCGGGCTATCCGCTCGATCCAGGCCTCCGGGGCATAGAGCTTTTTCCCGTGGGTCAGACCGCGCGGGGCCTTGACGGACAGCAGGAAACCAGGCGGAAGCCGCTGCCGCCAGCTGGCGAAGGAGGTGTCCCGGGGCCAGCGGTAAAAGCTGGCGTTGAGCTCCACTGTGGTGAAGCGGGCCGCGTACCGGGCCAGCCGGTCCCGCGCCGGCAGCCCGGGCGGGTAGAGCACATTCTCCCAGTGGTCGTAGCTCCAGCCGCTGGTTCCGATGTGCACGGTGCCGTTCATCCCGTCTCCCCCTTCCGCGGGGATCCTAGTCCTCAGCCAATCGGGTGTGGCACTGTGATTCCCATGGCTCGCATTGAAGATTACGCACTGGTCGGCGATCTGCACACTGCGGCCCTGATCAGCACCGAAGGTTCGATCGACTGGCTCTGCCTGCCGCGCTTTGACTCGCCGGCCTGCTTCAACGCACTGCTGGACACCCCGGAGTCCGGCCGCTGGCTGCTGGCCCCGGAGGGCGGCGGCGAATGCCTCCGGCGGCGCTACCGCAAGGACACCCTCATCCTGGAAACCGAGTGGGAGACGCCCACCGGAAAGGTCAGGGTCATCGACTTCATGCCGCCGCGCGATGCGGTGGCGGACATCGTGCGGATCGTGGTGGGGGTCCGCGGCACGGTCCGGATGCGCGGTGAGCTGGCCCTGCGCTTTGACTACGGGCACATCGTTCCCTGGGTCCGCCACGACCGGCACGGGATCCACGCTGTCGCCGGTCCGGACGCAGCGTACCTCGTGACGACGGCGCCGCTGCGCGGCGAGCGGCTGCGGACCATCAGCGACTTCACCGTTAAGGCGGGGGAGCGGGTGCCGTTTGTGCTGACCTGGACGCCGAGCCACCTGCGGCGGCCGCGGACCGTGGACCCTGAGGAAGCCCTTGCCTCCACCGAGTCGTTCTGGCAGCAGTGGTCAGCCCAGTGCACCGTCACCGGTACCTACCGCGAGGCCGTGCAGCGCTCGCTGATCACGCTGAAGGCGCTGACTTTCGCGCCGACGGGCGGAATTGTGGCGGCCGTGACCACGTCCCTGCCGGAGGAGATCGGCGGCACGCGGAACTGGGATTACCGGTTCTGCTGGCTCCGTGATGCCACCCTGACGCTTCAGGCGCTGCTCGCGGCGGGGTACACCGACGAGGCCGCCTCTTGGCGCGACTGGCTGCTGCGGGCTGTGGCGGGCGACCCTGCGGACCTCCAGATCATGTACGGAATCCACGGCGAGCGCCGCCTGCCGGAGGCGGAACTTCGCTGGCTGCGCGGTTACGAAGGCTCTTTCCCGGTGCGGACCGGAAACGGTGCCGCGGGGCAGCTGCAACTGGACGTCTGGGGTGAGGTGCTGGATTGCCTGTCGCTGACGCGGAACTCGCTCCTGGAGCACACGGACGAATCCTGGGATCTCCAGGTGGCGCTGATGGAGCACTTGGAGAAGGCCTGGGGCTGGCCGGACAACGGGCTCTGGGAGATGCGCGGGCCGCGGCGGCATTTCACCCACTCGAAAGTCATGGCCTGGGTGGCGGCGGACCGGATGGTCAAGGGCGTCCGGGACTTCGGCCTGACCGGCCCGGCGGACCGCTGGGAGAAAATGCGCGACACCATCCACGCCGAGGTGATGGCCCAGGGATTCGACGCCGGACGCAACACCTTCGTGCAGTCCTACGGCCGGCCCGAGCTCGACGCGAGCCTGCTGCTCATCCCGCGCGTCGGGTTCCTGGCCCCGGATGACCCGCGCGTCATTGGAACGATCGATGCCGTCCAGCGCGAACTCACGCAAGACGGCTTCCTGCGCCGATACAAGCCGGCAGAGAGCGACGACGGCCTGCCCGGCGAGGAGGGGGTTTTCATCGCCTGTTCGTTCTGGCTGGTGGAAGCGCTGCTCGGGGCGGGCCGGCATCACGAGGCCAAGGACCTGTTCGAGCGGCTGCTGTCGCTGCGCAACGACGTCGGACTCCTCAGCGAGGAGTGGGATGTGGAGGAGGGGCGGCAGCTGGGCAATACGCCGCAGGCGTTCAGCCACTTTGCGCTGGTGATGAGCGCCCTGGAGCTGAAGGCTGACGGCGTGCACCGCAGCGACACGCCACTCCACGGGAACTGAGCGCGGAGCTGCGGCGCCCCCGGCGAAACCACCACCGGTGATCGGGACATGGTTTTCGTCCACACCTTAGATAAGTATACTTACCAATACCCAAGGTGGGGCGAAGGACAAAGGAGTGTGCGATGGCTGGATATTTCGAGCTCGTGGACGCGCCCGACGGCGGCTACCGGATCCGCATGCTGGACGGTGCCGGCAGCCTCATGGCCGTGTCCGTCACGTTCCCAACCAAAAGGGCAGCCGTGGTCGGTGTTGCCCAGGCCCGCGAAATCGCCGGCACCGGGCTGATCCGGGACCGCAGCGCCGGCGGGCAGGCCGCGCCGGTCGGGCCGCTGTCCAGGGTGTCCAAGCGAACTGCCGGGGGCGCGGGCCGCGGCACGTCCCTGTCCGGCGGGTCGCTGGCGGCCGGAAAGAGAGCGCGCGCCCATCACTGATCCTGTCAGCCTCCCCGGCCCGGGCCCCGCAGCCCGGACGGCCGCCATCCCGCCGCGTGCGCAGCGCGAAGCGGCCGTGCTGTTCGACGTCGACGGCACGCTGATCGATTCCGTCTACTTCCACACTGTGGCCTGGTGGCAGGCCTTCCGGCAGGCCGGTTACGACGTGCCGATGGCGAGCATCCACCGCTCGGTCGGCATGGGCGGGGACAGGATTCTCGCCAGGTTGCTGCCGACCGGCCGGGACGCGGACAGCGACAGTGCCATCATGGCTTCGCACGCAGCCGTGTTCGCCACCTTCTGGCCCTCGCTGACGCCGCTGGATGGCGCCCGCGAGCTGCTGGTGCAATGCCACGACGGCGGGCTCGCCGTGGCGCTGGCTTCTTCCGCGCGGAAGCGGGACCTCGAAGTGCTTCGGGCCGCGATCGGCGCCGACGACGTCATAGACGCGGCCACGAGCTCGGCTGACGCCAAGGAGAGCAAGCCGGCGCCGGACATCCTCGTGGCGGCCCTGGCCGCGGTGGGGGTGCACGCATCGAACGCCGTCTATGTGGGCGACGCCGTCTGGGACATCTATGCGGCCGCCAAGCTCAACATGCCGGCCATCGGACTGACGTGCGGAGGCACCAGCGAAGCCGAGCTCCGGGACGCCGGCGCCGTGGAAATCTACGCGAGCCCGCGGGCGCTCCTGGAAAACCTCGCAGGAAGTGCAATCGGACGTCTCGCCGCCGGCACGGGCCGGAGCTGACGCGCATCAGGGTGTGGCGAACTTCCGCCACAGCTGACGCGCATCAGGGTGTGGCGAACTTCCGCCACACCCTGAGGAAGTCCGCTTCCGCGTCGCTGGCCAGCTGTTCTTCCTTGGCGTGCAGCCGGCCGTAGGTGAAGCCGTTTTCGCCGCTGCGCAGCGAGCGTGCGCCGAGCTCCGAGAGCAGGGTCCTGGCCACTACGCTGTCCTGATGCTGCCCGAGGGACGTCTGGATTTTTCGGGCCGCTTTGGCCGTCCGCCGAACCTTCCTGGCGCCGCCGCCTCCGCCGAGCGACGCGGCCAGCTCGGCGGAATAGCGCAGCCGTTTCGCCGCCTTCCGGACCTCGTGCAGCCCTTCATCCCGGGCCGGCCGGTCCTCCTCAGCTGGCAGGCCTTCCACCGCGCGGCGCAGGCGCCTCTCGTCCCTGGCAACAAGCTTCCGGATGGTCTTCCGCGGCGGCCGGGACGCCTTCTCCGACAGGTTCCCGGCGTTGAGCCAGGACTCAAAGTTAGCCAGGAGTTGCGTGTACCGCTTGCTGTCCAGCGCGGCGACGGCACCCTTAAAGCCGGCGTCAGCGGCGGCGTCGAGCTCCTCATCGATCCGCGCCGGTGCCGGGCCGAGAACCAGCTCGTCAGGTTCGGCGGCCAGGAGTTCCCGGAGTCGGCTCTGCACTACGCGCGGGTCCCGGGCGGGCCCCAGCGTCCCGGAGAGCCAGCGGAGTTCGGAGCGGAGATCCTCTGCGGCACCGTTCTCGAACAGCTTCCGGCCGGAGGCCAGCAGGGAGCGGAGCCGGCGGGCCGCGACGCGCATCTTGTGGATCGGTTCGGCCTGATTTTTGCGGACCCCCGGGGCCTGAAGACGCAGTTCGGCGAACTGTTCAGCAAGGTAGGCCAGCAGGGCGTCTCCAGCGGTGGTTGCCATGCTTTACTGTGCTGCACCGGACTTCCCAGCGCAAGGCCCCGCGGTGCGCCTGCAGCCTCGAGCAGCGGTTACAGTGAGTCCATGAATCCAACCGGGGAGAAGGAATCCGGGCCGTCCCGTGGCGGCTGGCTGGCCCGGGTTGCGGTACCTTTGCTGGCCGGGGCCCTGCTGGCGGCGGGTATGGTCCTGCTGTCGTTGCCGGTGCGGCAGGAGAGTTTCGGCTGGTTTGCCTATGCCCCGCTGTCCCAGTCCTTCGCCGCCCCGGGCCTGCTGATCATGGACGCGGAGAAGTGGGCGGGCGTCGTGCTGCTTGCTGTTGGCCTGCTGACGTTCGCTTTCTGGTCGGGCTACCACACCGGGCGGCGCTCGAGCCGGGGCTCCCGCCGGAGCGGCACCGGCGGGCCTTCCGCCGGATGACACTTCGCCGCAATCTTGGCCCAACACTGTTCTGAGGCGGGATCTCGGCATACGCTGGCCGGATGACACGACAGCACCTGCCCGGCCGAGTAGCCGTAGTCACCGGCGCGGGCTCTGGGATCGGCAGAGCGGTCGCCCGGCTGATGCTCGCCGACGGGTACCGGGTGGTGCTCGCCGGCCGGCGGGAAGCCCCGCTGCAGGAGACCGGGGCCGGACATGCCCAGGCCTTCGCCGTTCCCTGCGATGTCAGTGTGCCCGACGACGTCGAACGGCTTTTCGCCGCCGCCCTCGAGCGCTGGGGACGCGTCGATGTGCTGTTCAACAACGCCGGTGTGTTCGGCCCGGCAGGCTCCGTGGACGAGATCAGCCTCGCGGACTGGGACGCCACGGTGGCCGTGAACCTGACCGGATCCATGCTGTGTGCCGCCGCCGCGGTCCGGGCCATGAAGACGCAGTCGCCGCAGGGCGGCAGAATCATCAACAACGGCTCGGTCGCCGCCCACTCACCCCGCCCCCGGACGGCCGCCTACACCGTCACCAAGCACGCCATGACCGGGCTGACCAAGAGCATCGAACTCGACGGACGCGGTTTCGGCATCACCTGCGGGCAGATCGACATCGGCAACACGGCCACGGGGCTGATGGACACAATCGGTGCCGGCTCCGGGGCCGTCCAGGCCGACGGCAGCCGCCTCGTGGAGCCAACCTTCCCGGTCGACGACGCCGCCCGGGCAGTGTTGCTGATGGCCGGGATGCCGCCCTCGGCCAGCGTCGGATCCCTCGTGATTACCGCCGCCGGGATGCCCTTCATCGGGCGGGGTTAGCCCCCGGGCGAGGCCCCGTCAGAGCGGCAGCAGGCCGGACAGGTCGGCGCGCAGGCCGGAGGCGGCCACCCGGCCGGACCCGACGGCGTCTGCCCAGCTCAACTGTCCGCTGACCATCGCCAGCCAGGTGGCGGCGTCGCACTCGATGACGTTCGGCGGAGTGCCGCGGGTATGCCGCGGGCCTTCAACGCACTGCGTGACGCCGAACGGCGGAACCCGGACCTCCACAGAATTTCCGGGTGCCCGGGCGGTGACCTCCTCCAGGGAGTAGCGGACCGCCGTCGCAAGCGTGGCGCGCGGGACCGCGGTGCCGGGCTGCTGGCTGGCGGAATCCGGGCCAGGGGCTTGGGCCGCCTGCCATGCCGCGAGTGCTGCCCGGCCCTCGTCGACCGCTATTCGGCGTCGTTGAACAGCCATTGACTTGCCTCCTGACTCGCGCCGCGCCGACGCAACTGGTCCGCTGCGGATGGCCGCCAACCGCAGCCTCTTTCCACCCTACGTCACCGAAGAATTCACGGTGTGTTGAGACTTCTTGACAATTTTTCCGCTATCTCGGCCGTGAAATCGAGTAGTCCTCCGCTAGGTGCGTCCAAGTAATTCCCCGGGAAAATACAAGTACGATCGTCCGCTATTCACGTAGGCAAATCCCTAGCGAGCCGAGCCGCAGCAAGCCCATGCTCGAAGTGTGCCAAGCCGGAGAAACGGCAGCAAACGGACGGCGCGGAAGAGTCCAAGGGGCGGATCGTCGTGCGCGGCACAGGATATCTGGCCGGAAGAAACGGCAGTCAAATGCATCCGAACACCATTGGGGGTCATTAGCTTTTAGCGTCCCTTTTCTCTTGCGCAGCACAGTGAAGGTCCGATGATGCGTTCTTTGAATATCCCGCAGAATCAAACCCAAACAACATTCGACTGGTCCAGCCTCAGCGATTTCTACACCCAGGCAACACCGTATTTTCCGGTGGCAATCGCCGGGGCCATTGTCTGGGGCCTGTGGCTGTACCGCTTCATTCTCTCCCACCGGGCTCGCCCGTATGTGACTGATTTCGAGGCCACCACCTCGGTGATCGTCCCCTCATTCCATGAGGATCCCGACATCCTGATGAGCGCGCTGGAATCCTGGCGGCAACAGCGGCCCACCGAGATCATCATCGTGCTCGACGTCGAGGATCTCGAGGCGTACCGACGGATTGTCGCCCTGGGGGACAAGACGATCCGGCCGGTACTGTTCCATCACGTGGGCAAGCGGTCAGCGCTTGGAGCCGGGGTGCGGCTCGCGCAGTACGACATCTTGGTGCTCACGGACTCGGACACCTGGTGGATGCCGGGCCTGCTCCGGAATGTCCAGATGCCATTTGCGGACCCCATGGTGGGCGCCGTGGGCACGCACCAGAACGTTTACCAGCGGGACACAAGCATCTGGCGGCGGTTGGCGGACTGGATGGTCGATCTGCGGTACCTGGACTATGTGCCGGCGATGGGCAAAGCCGGGGCGGTGCCATGCATCTCGGGGCGTACCGCCGTCTACCGCCGGGACGCCGTTGTGCTGGTTCTGGACAATTTGGAAAATGAGTACTTCATGGGCCGCCGCTGCATCTCCGGCGACGACGGACGCCTGACCTGGCTGGTGCTGGCCTCCGGGTACAAGACGGTCCACCAGTCCACCGCGCGGGCGCTGTCGATGTTTCCCTCGAGCTTCGGAGCTTTCGTCAAGCAGCGTGTCCGCTGGAGCCGGAACTCGTACCGGTGCTACCTGACGGCGATCGCCATGGGTTGGCTGTGGCGTGTCCCGTTCATCACCAAGGTGACAGTGCTGCAGATCCTGCTGACCCCGGTGACCATGGGGCTGACCGTCTTCTACCTTGTCTTCAACCGGCTGGACCCCACTCCGCTGGGTTTCACGGCCGCGGCCTGCTGGCTGTTGCTGGGCCGGGGGATCCGCGGTATCTCCCATTTGCGCCGTGAGCCGAAGGACATCCTGATCCTTCCGGTTATGGCCCTGATCGTGATCCTCGTTGCCCTGCCCATCAAGGTCTATGCCTTTGCGACGATGAACAAGCAGGGCTGGCTGACCCGGCACGCGGACCAGACCGGCGGCGACGGCCAGGATGCCAAGACCGTGACGCCGGGGGCGGTCCCGTCATGAGACCCACCAGGCAGGGCCTGCTGGTCGTCCTTGCCGCCGTGCTGCTCGCGGGGTCAGGCACGCTCATTCTCCAGGCCGACAGGCTGTGGAACCAGCGGCCGCCGGATCCGGTCGGCCGGAACGAGATTGCCGCCAACGGCAACGTCCAGGGAGACATCTACCCGGGGGATCCGGTCCTGGAGGCGCAGCTCGTCGAGCGGGAGGACGAACGGCTCATCTACGTCCGGGCCGTCGCCTCGGCGGCCCGGTGGCGGGTGGAGGGGCTGTCCGGCGCCTACCGCCTGCGCACCGGCTCCGGCTACACGCTGGTCCTGCCGGCACGGCCCGAACCATACACCGTGGCCGATCTCGCGATGCTCACGCCCATGGCCTTCACCCGGCAGGGGGACGCCTCCTATCTCCTGTCCGAGAGTATTGTCGTCCTCCCCGGGGCCAACCTGTCCCTGCTCGCGCCGGACGGCCCGGAGGGGCTCGACATCCGGCTAGAGAGTACACCGGAGAACTTCGTTTCCATCGTCACCCTGGGCGGCTCCCTCACCGTGGCCGGTTCGGAGACGGCGGACGTTCGCCTCACCAGCTGGGACAGCGCCGAGCAGGCCGTTGACACGCGAACCGCCGACGGCCGAGCCTATGTCCGTATCCTGGGCGGGCATGCCTCCCTGGCCCGTGCCAACATTTCCAACCTGGGGTTCTGGAGCGGCAACACCGGAGGACTTTCACTGACCGGAACGGACGACGTCGCGGCCTTCCAAAGCGGTCCGCCCGCCGCGGAGCAGGCCGCAGAGTCAGCCGCCGGGGCAGCGCGCGTGCTGCCCGAGGAAGCGCTGGCCGCCTGGGCCGCCCGGACGGCGCAGGACTACAGCGTGGTGACTGCCGGCATCGACGATGTCACCGTCGACGGCAACGCGTTCGGCCTGTTCGTCTCCAACGCCCGGGACATCGTGATTGAGGACTCGGCCATCAGCGGAAGCCTCGTGGACGGCCTGGTCCTGCACCGTGCCGTCACGGACGCGCAGATCACCCGGACCCGCTCATCGGACAACGCGGTGGACGGCTTCTCGGTTGCCAGTTCCGCCACCCGCGTCCTGCTGGAGGGAGTGACGGCGGAGCGCAACGGCCGCAACGGCATTTCGCTCGACGGCCGGCCCCTCGCGGACGGGCCCAACGCCGTCGGGACGGCAGTAAAGGCCTATGGCGGCAACCGGGTGGCCGAAAGCACCGTGTCGGGCAATGCCCGGTACGGGATTGAGCTCAGCGGGGGCAGCAATCTGGCCATCGAGAGCAACCTGTTTGCCGGCAACGAGGTGGGAGTGGTGGTCAACCACGGCGCCGGCGGTGTGGGCATCAGCCGCAACAATTTCACGAACCAGCGGCTCCAGGCTGTAGCGGTCCGGGACGCCGGTGCCTCGGCTGCTGTGTACGGGAACACCATCAGCGGCGGGGATACCGGGATCTATGTCCGGAACGCGAAAGCGGACATCACCTCGAATGACCTGGTGGCGGTGTCAAACCATGGCATCACTCTGGTGGGGGACGTGGGCGGCACCGTCATCGCGGGCAATACCGTGGCCGGCGAGGGCAGCACGGCCATCCGGGCCGAGGAGTCCAGCGGTGCAGCCATTTTCGGGAACAACCTTTTGGGCTGGGCACCGGCCTACACCGTGGACAAGGCGGTCGGCTCCGTCTTCCAGCCGCTCAGCCTGGTCTGGATCGTGCTCGGCAGCCTGCTGCTGGTCACCGCCGTGGTCCGGAGGAAACGGACGGCGCTGATCCAGAGCCCCTATGCGGAACGTGTACCGCTGACCACTCTCAGCAAGGGATTCGCGGTCCCCGAAGACCTCGCCGGACAGCGGCGATGAGACCGCTGCAGGCTCCGGTCCGCCTGCTGGCCCTTGCCATGCTGACGGTTCTGGTGATCGGGGCAGTGGTCTGGCTCGCCGTCAACGCCGGCTCCGGCGGCGGTGAGGGCGGGCCCGGCGCCGGCGTCGGAACCGTGCCGCCGGGGCCGACGGAGGCCACAGCGCCGCCGGGCAGTGCTCCGCCGGGCACTGCGCCGGCAGCCGGCGGCGACTGCCCGCCGGCCACGGTCACCGTGGCCAGTGCAGCGGAACTGCAGGCGGCCCTCGCCAGCCCGGGGCCCGGAACGGTGATCAGGCTCAGCGAAGGCATCTATACGGGCAACTTCACCGCCACCGGGGATGGGGCCGAGGGCCGGCCGGTAACCCTCTGCGGCACCGGCGGCAGCATCCTCGACGGCGGCCAACTCGATGACGGCTACGTCCTTCACCTGGACCAGGCGTCGCACTGGGTGCTCCAGGGCTTCGCCGTGCGCAACGGACAAAAGGGCGTGATGGTCGACGAATCGACGCACAGCGTGCTGCGTGGCCTCACTGTCAGCAATACCGGTGATGAGGCCATCCATTTGCGCAGGTTCAGCACCGACAACATGGTGCTGGGAAATGCGATCAGCGACACCGGGCTGCGGAAAACGAAATTCGGCGAAGGGATTTATATCGGGACGGCGGAAAGCAACTGGTGCGATATCAGCGGCTGCCTGCCGGACCAGAGCGACCGCAACGTGGTCGCGGGAAATGACATCTCCGGCACGTCCGCGGAGTCCGTGGACATCAAGGAAGGAACATCCGGTGGCACCCTTCGTGACAACCGCTTCGACGGGTCCAGCATCGTCGGGGCCGACTCCTGGGTGGACGTGAAAGGCAATGATTGGATGATTGAGAACAATTCCGGGCGGAACTCGCCGCGGGACGGGTTTCAGACCCACGAAATTGTTGATGGCTGGGGAACCGGAAACGTGTTCCGGAACAACTCGGCCGAGCTGAATGGTCCGGGCTTCGGCTACTCGCTGACACCGGTGCTCGGCAACGTCGTCGAATGCAGCAACAGAGCCTCTCAAACGGGGAAGGGCGTCTCCAACGAGCCCTGCAGGACCGTCTAGAGGAAACGGCCGGGCGCGATTCACCGGCCACCCGCTCAGGTGCTTCCCATAGGAGAGAGAAACCAATGTGCGCCCTTCCGTCGTCCCCGATGCCCGCTCCGAGGATCACCGTCGTCGGCACCGGGTACCTCGGCGCGACGCACGCCATCTGCATGGCCATCATGGGCTTCGAGGTGCTCGGTGCCGACATCGACCCGAACAAGATCGAGCTGCTGCGGGACGGCCGGGTCCCGTTCTTCGAGCCCGGACTGCCGGAGAAGCTTGGCCAGGCACTGGCCTCCGGCCGACTGCGCTTCACGACCGACTTCGACGAGGTGGCGCACTTCGGGGACGTCCACTTCCTCTGCGTTGGCACCCCGCAGGCGGCAGGGTCCGGAGCCGCGGACCTGGGCTACGTCGAAGCAGCCTTCACCACCCTGGCGGCGCGCATTGCGCGCAGGGCCCTGCTCGTCGGCAAGTCCACCGTTCCGATCGGCACGGCCGCCCGGCTTACCCGCATGATCAGGGAGATTTCGCCGATCGGTTCCGAACTGGAGCTCGCGTGGAACCCCGAATTCCTTCGCGAGGGATTTGCCGTGCAGGACACCCTGCATCCGGACCGGCTGGTCTTCGGGGTCGAGTCCGAGTGGGCGGAATCCCAGCTTCGGGCGGTGTACGCCCCGATCCTCGGCACCGGCACCCCGTTGATCGTGGCGGACCTGGCCACCTCGGAACTGGTCAAGGTGGCGGCAAATTCCTTCCTGGCCACGAAGATCTCCTTTATCAACGCCATGGCCGAAGTCTGCGAAGCCACCGGCGCCGATGTGAGCCTGCTGGCCCAGGCACTGAGCCTTGACGACCGCATCGGCCGGCGGTTCCTCCAACCCGGCCTGGGATTCGGCGGCGGCTGCCTGCCCAAGGACATTCGGGCCTTCCGCCACCGCGCCGAGGAGCTGGGCGTGGGCCAGGCCGTCAGCTTCCTGGGCGAGGTGGATGCGATCAACAACCGCCGGCGCGTCCGCACGGTGGACCTGATCCGGGAACTCGCCGGCGGGAACCTCGCCGGCGTGCGGGTGGCGGCCCTCGGGGCGGCTTTCAAGCCGAACTCCGACGATGTGCGTGATGCCCCGGCGCTCGACGTGGCCCGGCTCCTGTACCTGGAGGGCGCGGTCGTGACCGTCTACGACCCCGAAGCCAATGCCAACGCCCACCGGCTCTACCCGGACCTCAACTATGCCGGTTCGATGGCGGAAGCCGTGGCCCAGGCTGATGTGGTGGCGCTGCTCACCGAATGGGAGGAGTTCCGGCAAGCTGACCCGGACTACCTCGCCGGGCTGGTCCGCCAGCGCCTCATCGTCGACGGACGGCATGCCCTCGATGCCAGCGACTACACCTCGAAAGGCTGGGAATACCGTGCCCTGGGCCACCCCTACCAGGCGCGGACGGTGCCGCTCCTGGAGGACGCACGAGACAGCGCCGCCGGCGATCCGGCCTGATCCGCCGTCCCCGGCCGCCGGCCGCGGTCAGGGCGTACACGGGACATTGGCCAGTCCGCGGCCCGCAGCGCTGGACTGGCACCGGACGGAGTTGCCCAGGCCCCCGGACTGGATCCAGACTTCGTAACCCGGCACGCCGCCCAGCACGGTATTGCCGGCGAAGACGTTGTCCCGGCCCCAGCCGTCCAGGACGTTGTGGACCTGCAGGGCGTCGAGCTTGGTTGTTGACCCGGAGTTGCCGGTCACGGTGTAGCCGTTGCCCTTGACGTCCACCCAGGAGTCGGCGGAGTTGTCGCCGGAGAGTCCCGCCTCGGAAAAGCTGTTTCCGGTGATCCTGCCGCCGGCGGTGCCTTCCTTGATGTCGATCCCCTCAGCGGAGGTGCGGGAGATGCGGTTGTTGCTGATCAGGACCCGGTCCGAACGGTCGGGGGTCGTGCCGGACCCCATCACCGTGTCCCAGTTGCTTTTGGCGCTGCCCACGTAGATGCCCTCCCCGAAGCCGGGCTGGGCCAGGCCGGTGTCGTGGATTTCGGAGTCCTGGATGGTGCAGTCGGTGCTGTTGGTGCGGAAGTGCACCGCCTCGCTGCCGATTTCACCGACGTCGAGCCGGTTCAGGACGGTGTGCGCGGATCCGTCCAGGACGATTCCCTTGGCGGACTTCGCAACGGACAGTCCCGCTACGTTCCAGTAGCTGCCGGTGATGTGCAGCCCGTAGCCGGATGTGAGGGATCCGGAGCTGAGCACAGCCGCGCGGGAGCCGGTCAGGGTGATGGGGGCCGCCTCGGTGCCGGTCGCAGCGGCCACGAACTTGCCGGTGTAGGCGCCGTCCTTGACCTGGATGGTCTGCCCCGGCTCTGCGGCCGCGAGGGCTGCGGCCAACCCGGCGGAGGTGGACACGGTCACGACGGCGGCCGGCATGGATGCTGCGGGCGGCGGGGGCGGCGCCGGCGGCGGGGGCGGCGGGGGCGTAGTGGGTGACGGCGCAGCGTCCGGCGCGGTGGCGGCGCCGGACGGGCCGGTTCCCTCGGCCGGCGTCGGGGGCTGCTGGGACTGGGCGGGGGCTGTCCGGGCGGCGGGCAGCGCGGCCGGGGAATCTCCGGACGAAGGCACCGTGGCGAGCACCACCAGCGTCAGGCCGGCGGCCAGCAGCGGCCAGAGCCGCGGCGCCCGGGGCGGGCCGGCAATCACCATGCTGCTCCCTTCGGTAGCAGGGGCCCGGACGTGTCAGCCGGAGTGCGACGTCGGTCTATCCAGACTGCCCGAGCCGCCGGCAGTAGTCCAGCAGACAGTCCGCGGACGTCCGCGCCGTCAGTCGAGCAGCGCCGAGACGGCGTGGCCGAGGCGGATTTTGCCCACCGGCCGGCCGCCGCCGAGCACGGGGGTGACGACTTTGTCCAGCACACTGGCCACTTCCGGGATGTCGACGGCGCCGGCGGCCGCCAGCAGGGTCAGCCCGACGAGCGTGGTGGCCCGGATGTTGCCGTCGAGGACCTTGATGGCGACGGAGGCGCCCGTGGGGGTGGCCATCACCAGCACGCCCTCGGCGCCGATCTTGGCGAGGATGCCCAGGTCGTCCATGACGATCGTGTTGCACTCGCCCTTGCCCTGCACCGCCCACGGGTAGTCCAGCATCGAGGTGGTGATCGTGGCGGCGCGGGCGTTGGAGTTCTTGTCCCCGGGGGCCTTGGCCAATTTGGAGAAGGCCCGGGCCAGTCCCGTCAGGGAGACCGCAGCCACGGGGGCGCCGCAGCCGTCGATGCCCAGGTGGGCGATGCTTTCGCCGGAGTACTCCTCGATCACGGACCGGATCCGCTGCTGCAGCGGGTGGTTGGGCTCGAGGTAGCTGTGGGTGTCCCAGCCGTTCTCGGTGCAGGCCCAGAGAAATGCGGCGTGCTTTCCGGAGCAGTTGAAGGCGAGCTTGGTTTTGCCCCGCTCGGAGCGCACCAGCCAGTTCCGCGCGGTCTCGTCCTCGGGCCAGGCCGCCGGGCACTGGAGCTGCTCCTCCGTGACGCCGGCCGCTTTGAGCATCCCCGCGACGACGTCCATGTGGTCCAGCGAGCCGACGTGGCTGCCGCAGGCAATTGCTGCCTGCGCGCCGCGCAGGGGGACGCCGGCTTGCATGGCGGCGAGGGCCTGCAGCGGCTTGAGCGTGGACCTGGCGTAGATCGGGGTGGTGACGTCGCCCAGTTCGGTGACAACGCTGCCGTCCCCGGCGATCAGGAGGGCGGAGCCGATGTGCCGGGACTCCACAAAGCCGCTGCGTTCAACGACGGCCAGTTCGACGGCGGACTCGACGGTGAAGGTGGCATGCGAATTGAGGGGCATGCAGCAATTCTAAGGTGTCCGGTGGGGATACCCCGGTTATTCCACGGTCACCATCATTGACTGCCAGCCCGAGGCGCCGTCGGGCACCGGGTCCGCACGCCGGTCGGTCTGGACCTCGCCGGTGCCGTCCGTGGCGCGGGCCTTGATGTAGTGCGGGCCCGGCGTGGCCTCCCAGTCGAAGGACCACTGCCGCCAGGTGATGAGGGAGGCTTCGTCGGAGAGTACCGCCGCGGTCCAGGGCCCGTTGTCGATCTGCACCTCAACTTTGGTGATGCCGCGGGTCTGGGCCCAGGCGGTGCCGCCGATCGCGACCCGCCCGGCCGGGACCTTGGCGAAGGATTTCGGGACTTCCACCCGGGCCATCGTCTTGATCGGGCCGCGCTCGGACCAGCCGCGCTGCGTCCAGTAGGCCTTGCTGTCCGCGAAACGGGTGACCTCGAGGTCCACGACCCATTTCGTGGCGGACACGAACCCGTACAGGCCGGGGACCACCATGCGCACCGGGTACCCGTGTTCCAGCGGCAGGGCCTCGCCGTTCATGCCGATCGCCAGCATCGCGTCGCGGTCGTCCTGGAGGACCTCGAGCGGGGTCGAGGCGCTGAAGCCGTCGATCGAGGTGGAGAGCACCATGTCCGCGCCGTCCTGGGGTCCGGCCATCTGGAGCACGTCGCGGATGGGCATGCCCAGCCATTTGGCGTTGCCGGCCAGGTTTCCGCCGACGGGGTTGGACACGCAGGTCAGTGCGACGTGGGATTCGATCAGCTTCGCGTCGACCAGGTCCTGGAACGTGAGCCGGACCTCGCGCTCGACCATGCCGTGGACGCGCAGCTCCCAGTCCTGGACATTGATTTCGGGCACGCTCAGGGCGGTGTCAATGCGGTAGAAGTCGTTGTTGGGCGTCAGCCACGGCGTGACCCCCGGGGCACCGGACTGCACTCCGGCGGGGACCCTCGGGGCCGGTTTCGCCGGCATCGGGAGCTGCAGGGCGTCGCGGGCCTGGGCCACGTTGCTGCGGGCCGCGCTGAGCAGGCGTCCGCCGGTCGCGGCGATGACTGAGGCCGCGGCGGTGACGCCGCTCGCAGCGAAAAAGGCGCGGCGGCTGGTGGCGGGACGGTCCGGGTCCGGGGTGGCCAGGTCCGAGTCCGGACCGGGCCACGGCTGGCTCCGCCGCAGTCTCGTGACCAGGAAGCGGAGCGCGATGAGCCCGGCCGCGGTGCCGCTCAGCGAGGGAATCGCATCCAGCGGCTTCACCCCGGCCCGGGTCACCACGCTCGCCACGATCACGGCCCCCATCAGCAGCACACCTGCGACGCCGAGGACCCACTTGCGGTACGCCACGACGCCCAGGACGCAGGCGAGCAGCACGATGGTGACGGCCATGCCGACGAACAGCGCCAGCTTGTCGTTGGTGCCGAAGGTGGCGATCGCGAAATCCTTCATCCACGACGGCGTGAAGTCGATGAAGGTCGAGCCGAGGGCGATCACCGGCGTCGCCCGCGCTGTGAAGAACGCGCCGACCAGTTCGGTGGCGGACAGGACGACGGCGGCCGCCACCACGCCGGCCAGCGCGGCAAGGGCGGTGGTACCGGCCGGCTGCTGGGCGCCGGTGTCTGCGCCGGGCTGCGTGCGGGCGGGCTTCCCCGGAGTGATTTCTTCCGGGCGGGGCGTCTGCGTGCTGGGCTTCTCCATGTCTGGTCTTCGTTGCGGCGCGGCCCCCGGATGGCCTCCCCGGGGGGACATGCCCTCCGCTGGGGTGGAGGGTTGGACATGGTGGCACTATGTCCCGTGGCCGCGGCAGGGGCTGGGCATGTCCCGTGGCGGCGGGGGCTGGCTTGGGGGGACATGCCCTCCGCTGGGGTGGAGGGTTGGACATGGTGGCAGTATGTCCTGTGGCCGCGGCAAGGGCTGGGCATGTGCCGGGGTGGAGGGTTGGGCCGAGGCCGAGTTCGTACGCCGCGCCCGCGATACCGGCCTGCTCATCCGCCCGCGGTACGCGAAGAACACCACCGACGTTATGGTCGGCTACGCCGTGAAATACCCATTATCGGCGTTTCCGCGCTTTTCGCGCTTATGTACATTTCAGCGCAAAACGTCTAAAGTTTGGTCATGAGTGAGATGACTGTGACTGACGCGCGGAAGCGGTTGTCTGAGGCAGTCGATACCGCGCGGGTGAGCCATGAACCGGTGTACCTGCTGCGCCGGGGTCGCCGCGTGGCGGCACTGATCGATGCCGAGGATCTCGCCACCCTGATCGAGGCCGCCGAGGATCTGGCGGACCTCCGCGCCGCGAACGCGGCGCGGACCGAAATGGAGGACACCGGCGAGGGTCCGGTGCCGTGGGAGGAAGTCAAGGCGGAACTGGGCCTGGTGTGAGTTATGCCGTGCAGGTCGCGCCGGCCGCCCTCCGGCAGTTGCGCAAGCTCCCGCCTGACGCCCGACGGCGGATCCAGGCCGCCATCGAACTACTGGCAGAGTCTCCGCGCCCGCCGGGGGCAATGAAGCTCTCCGGAAGCAGCGGCGAATGGCGTGTCCGAACGGGCGATTACCGGATCATCTACGAGATCCGGGACGCGCAGCTGATCGTCCTGGTGGTCGCCCTGGGCCACCGTCGGGACATCTACCAGCACTAGTAAGTAATAGACGACCCCGGCGCGTCAGGTGCTGTCAGGCTGCCTTGGACCAGCCGGCGAGGGCGCGGTTCACAGCATCATGGTCCAGAGAGTCCGGGTCGTACGGTTCTTCGGTACCCTCGACGTCGGCGACCCACTCTGGTCGAGCCAAAGGTCCAACAAAGGTCACGGATACGGTGGCCTCCATGCCACTTGCAGAATCCGGAGTGGACATCATCACGCTCGCCGGTCGGTGACACAACTATCACTTGAAAGGGCTTGCTGGCGTGGAGCGAATGATGGTTCACTCCTAGGGGTAAACGCATGTTCACAACGGTCGCTAACCCGCCCCACAGCTGAAAGCCGGAGATGCCGCGTTCCATAGCCATGACACCAGGACGGCCGTCCGCCTCCGCCATCACCGCAGTTCTGGCGCTCAGCGGCACCTTGGTTGCCCTGATGCAAACCCTGGTGGTTCCGCTGCTGCCGGATTTCCCCGGGATCCTGGGCGTAACGGCCGATGACGCTTCCTGGCTGGTGACGTCCACCTTGCTCGCCAGCGCCATTGCAACGCCCATCGTCTCCCGCAGCGCGGACATGTACGGCAAACGCAAGATGATGGTGGTGTGCCTGGCCATCATGGTGGCAGGTTCGGTGCTGGCGGCTGTGGGCGGTTCGTTCGTGTGGCTGATCATCGGGCGGACGCTCCAGGGCGTTGCCTCAGCCCTGATTCCGGTGGGCATCAGCATCATGCGCGATGAGCTGCCTAAGGAGAAGATGGGATCGGCGGTGGCATTGATGAGCGCCACCCTGGGCATCGGCAGTGCCATGGGTCTGCCTCTCGCTGGAGTCCTGTACGAAAGCCTGGGATGGGCCTCGATATTTTGGGTTTCCGCAGCCGCCGGCACGCTGCTGCTCGTTGCCGTGGTGCTGGTGGTCCCTGAGTCCAAGATCCGCACGCCGGGCCGCTTCGACTTTGCAGGCGCGCTGGTGTTGTCCGCGGCGTTGGCTGCCCTGTTGCTGGCCATCTCCAAAGGAGGCTCCTGGGGCTGGGGTTCGGAACCAGTGCTGCTTCTTTTCCTCAGCGCTGCGATACTGCTGGCCGTATGGGTCCCCTATGAGCTCAAGGTCAGCCAGCCGATGGTTGACCTGCGGACCTCGGCCCGCCGCCCCGTGCTGATGACCAACCTGGCGTCGCTGCTCATCGGCTTCGCCATGTTCGCCAACATGCTCCTGACCACCCAGCAGCTGCAGCTGCCCGCCTCCACCGGCTACGGTTTCGAGCTGAGCGTGATCACTGCCGGCCTGTGCATGGTCCCGTCCGGGCTCGCCATGGTGTTGTTCGCCCCCATTTCCGGGCGCATCATCCGGGTTTTCGGCGGGAAGACTGCTCTGATGACCGGGGCATCCGTCATGATTGTGGGCTACGTGGGCCGCGTCTTCTTCTACGACTCAATAATGTGGGTGATCATCGGTTCAACGGTGGTGAGCGTGGGCACAGCCATTGCATACGCGTCCATGCCGACACTGATCATGGGCGCGGTACCCATCACCGAAACTGCCTCCGCCAACGGGCTGAACAGCCTGGTCCGCTCCATCGGCACGTCGACATCGAGCGCCGCGGTGGCCGCTGTCCTCACTTCCGTCACCATCACGATCGGGGCCGAGAGCCTGCCGGCCTTCGAAGCCTTCGCCGATGTCTTCTGGATGGCCGCCCTGGCGGCGGCCGCTTCGATGCTGGCCGCGGTTTTCATCCCACGAGCCCCTGCCATCCAACGCCCGCCCTCGGCCGCCGCCGGCGAGCTCGTGGTTCAAGGACGCGTCCTGACCCCCGACCACCGCCCCCTCACTCCCGCCGTCGTCACCGTCCTCCACACCGGCGGCGAGCCGGTGGACTGGAGCCGCGTGGACACAGAGGGAAACTACTCCGTGGCCCTCCCCGGCGCGGGCAAATACCTCATGGTGGCCAACGCAGCCGGTTGGACGCCCACGGCCGAAGTCTTCGAGTTCGACGGCCGCACTCTGGAGCACAACTTCCTGCTGCAGGACCGGCTGACGATCCGCGGCACAATACGCGCGGGCGGCAAAACCATCGCCGGCGCGGCAGTGACCCTGCTGGAAGCCGGCGGCGGCCACGTTGCCACCACGCGGACGGACGACGACGGGGCGTATGCCTTCCCGCTGCCCCCCGCAGGCCGCTACGTCGTCACCATGCTTCATCCCTTGACGGAGCAAGCGATGGCGCAGAAGCTCGCGGTCGACAACGCCTCCGTCACCCTGGACCTCGCCGCGCCGCCTGCTGGCGCAAACTCCGATGAGCCGGTGGGAGCGTGAGCAGCCCGAGCCACGAAGCAATCCTCCGCTCGGCTTCCTACCTCTTCGGGGAACGCGGATACCGCGCGGTAACCGTGCGGGACATTGCAGCTAAGGCGGGCGTTTCGGCAGCTTTGGTCATAAAACAGTTTCGTTCCAAGGAAAAACTCTTTGCCGCCGTGCAGCCGGACGAGTCGACGCTCGCCGAACTGGACCTCCCGACGTCAGAGCTCGGCAGAGCCCTGGTGTTCCGCGTGCTGATGCGCCGCGAACGCGGGCTGCAGGAACCCTGGGCCACCATCCCGTTCGCGGTGCTGGAAGCGCCCAGCCCGGACGCTGCCCGGGCAGACATACGTGAGCGCTACCTAGCTGCCATCGCCGGCCTTATCGGAGACCGCTCGGCCGACCGCCGCTTCGCATCCACAGTGATCACACTGATGATCGGCTTCGGCGAGAGCATCCGCACCCTGGGCCTGTACGACGGCTGGAATTTTGACGACCTGGCGTCGCATTACGGAGCAGTCGTGCAGACCCAGATCGACGCCTGCATGGCGGCGACGTTAGCCTTGCAGCGTTCCCGCGTGGAGTGAGGATTTGAGAGGCGGACAAGATTGCATCAGACGAGTTATCACCTTATGGCCTGACGTAGCGGCCGCTATCGGTGCCTTGGAAGTCCCATGAAGCAGGGGAGGATGCGGCACTTGGGGGATTGCTGTTGTGGATCAGGCCGCCTGAGGAGTCACGACTTCCAAAGGGGCGGCATTGTCGGGGGCGAGGATGCTCAGCCTGTAGTCGGACTGGAGCGGATCGACACGGGCAGGCAGATGGTGGGACCGCGAGCAGGTCCGGAGTTCTTCCAACGCGTCGGGCTCGATCCGGGCCAGGGTCATATCGAGCTCCAGGGTCATGCCCGCAGTGAGCGAGTTGGCGCGCTTCATCACGTCGTACAGGCCGCGGACGCTCTTGGAAGTGACATGGCCCTGCGCGGAAACCTGGGCCGTTGCGCACTCGAGGTCCACCCGGACCAGTACTCGAAGCTTGTCTGTCGTCACGAAGTCTCTCCGCTCTAAGTCGGGTGCCACGACGCTGTGGCGCCCCGGACAACCATAGACTAAATGTGATCCAAGCAACACCTGCCGGTGTTGGTTTTGTGCCGCGACCCCGGATGTGGCCAGCCTGCCCCGATCCTTCTCCTCACACTGACCGGGATGCGGATCGGACAGCGTGCTTCTAAGCGGGGCCGGGACGGACAGTCGACTCCCTCGACCCTGATGCGACCACATCCTTCGACTGTCATAACGGCCGCTACCGGCCTATTGAAACGGATTCACGGACTTTGGTAGAAACAGACTTCCCCAGCCGGCTGCGAATGTTGGCGCCTGATCGAGGATGCTCCGGCGGCCGGCGTGCGTGCCGGGCTGGAAGTCCGGTCCGTTTGCGATAAATACCGGTTGGGCCCGTGCCATGGCGCGGGGACATGCCCTCCGCCGGGGTGGAGGGGTGGACATGGTGGCACCATGTCCTGTGGCCGCGGCAGGGGCTGGGCATGTCCCGTGGTGGTCACAGCTTAGGAGCCTGCCGGGTCCACAAAGTACCCTTGGGAACTGTGAAGGTACTAGTAATTGGCCCCGGCGGCCGCGAACACGCCATTGTCCGATCCCTGCTTGCTGACCCGAACGTGTCCGAGGTCCACGCGGCGCCGGGCAACGCCGGCATCGGCAAACTGGTCCCGACACACGCCATCGACGCGAATGATCCCGACGCCGTCGCGGCCCTGGCCACCAAGCTGGCCGTTGACCTCGTGGTTGTTGGCCCCGAGGCGCCGCTTGCCGCCGGGGTGTCCGACGCCGTCCGCGCCGCCGGCATCCCCGTGTTCGGCCCGAGCAAGGCCGCGGCCCAGCTCGAGGCCTCCAAGGCCTTCGCCAAGGAAGTCATGGCCGAGGCCGGTGTCCCCACGGCCATGGCCCGCGTGGCCGCCACCGCCGAGGAAGCCTCCGACGCGCTCGACACCTTCGGTGCCCCCTACGTGGTCAAGGACGACGGACTCGCCGCCGGCAAGGGCGTGGTTGTCACCAACAACCGGGACGAGGCGCTGGCGCACGCGCAGAGCTGCTTCGATGCCGGCGGCACGGTCGTGATCGAGGAATTCCTCGACGGGCCCGAGGTGTCCGTGTTTGTCCTCTGCGACGGCCGCAACACCGTGGCGCTCTCCCCGGCGCAGGACTTCAAACGGATCTTCGACAACGACGAGGGCCCCAACACCGGCGGCATGGGTGCCTACACGCCGCTGGAATGGGCACCCGAAGGCCTCGTCCAGGAAGTCCTCGACCGTGTCGCCCAGCCCACGGTCAACCAGATGGCGCACCGCGGCACCCCGTTTGTCGGTGTGCTGTTCGTCGGACTGGCGCTGACCTCCCGCGGCACCCGCGTGATCGAATTCAACGTCCGCTTCGGCGACCCGGAGACCCAGGCCGTCCTCGCCCGCCTCAAGACCCCCCTCGGCGGGCTGCTGATGGCGGCTGCCAAGGGCGAACTGGACAAGGTCCAGCCGCTGCGCTGGTCCAGGGAGACCGCGGTCGCCGTCGTCGTCGCCGCCGAAAACTATCCGGACACGCCGCGGACCGGCGACCGGATCCGCGGGCTCAAGAAAGTTGAGTCGATCGAGGGCGTCCACGTGATCCACGCCGGCACCAAGCTCGACGACGAAGGCAAGGTTGTCTCCGCCGGCGGCCGTGTCCTCGCCGTGGTGGCGCTGGGCACCGACCTCGTCGAGGCCCGGGAACGGGCCTACGACGGCGTCGAACTCGTCCAGCTGGACGGCGGCCAGTTCCGCACCGACATCGGGGGCAAGGCGGCCCGCGGCGAGATCAAGGTGAAGACGCCCGGCGCCCCCGCCGCCACGAAAGCGAAGGCCTGAGCATGCGCACCCCTGATTCCTCCGTGCCGGAAACCCCGGACGCCGCTGGACCGGCCGCGTCCGCGCCGAAGGCCGGCCTGGACACCGCGACGCTGGACCTTCCCGGCTGGACGCACATCTACTCCGGGAAAGTCCGTGACCTGTATGTCCCGGCGGACCCGTCGATCACCGAGCGCATCGGCCAGGAGTGTGTCCTCGTCGTCGCCAGCGACCGGATCAGCGCCTACGACCATGTCCTCGCCAGTGAGATCCCGGACAAGGGCCGCATCCTGACCCAGCTGAGCCTGTGGTGGTTCGAGCAGCTTGGCGTGGAGCACCACGTGCTGGCGTCCACAATAGAGGCCGGCGTGCCCGCGGCCGTCGCGGGCCGGGCAATGATCTGCAAGAAGCTGGATATGTTCCCGGTCGAATGCATCGCCCGCGGCTACCTCACCGGCTCCGGGCTCCTCGAGTACCGGCAGTCCGGCACCGTCTGCAGCATCCCCCTGCCGGACGGCCTCGTGGACGGGTCCCGGCTTCAGGAGGCCATCTTCACCCCCTCCGCGAAAGCCGAAGTGGGCGAGCACGACGAGAACATCACCTACGGCGCCGTCGTGGAGACCGTCGGCGAGGACATCGCCTCCCGGCTGCGCGAGCTCACCCTGGCGATCTACACCAGGGCCGAGGAGATCGCGCGCGGCCGCGGCATCATCCTCGCCGACACCAAGGTGGAATTCGGCTTCGACGCCGCCACCGGCGTCATCACGCTCGGGGATGAGGTGCTCACGCCGGATTCTTCACGGTTCTGGGACGCCTCCACCTACGAGCCGGGCAAGTCCCAGCCCTCCTATGACAAGCAGTACGTCCGCGACTGGCTGACCTCGGCCGAATCCGGCTGGGACAAGTCCTCGGACCTGCCGCCGCCGGCGCTGCCGGCCGACGTCGTCGCCCGCACCCGCAGCCGCTACGTGGAGGCCTACGAGAAACTCACCGGGCGCCCGTTCGGCCCGGTCTCCGCGGAGCAGACCGCTTAGGGGCCGGTTGAGGCGGCTGCCTGCGCGCGGCGCTGCGCCAGCCGGATTTCCAGCACGGCGTCCATTGACTGCTGGACCCGGTCCGAGGCGCCGGCCGCGCTGAATTCCCGCTGCGCTTCCTCCAGGTAGACGAGGGCCTCGTCGGATTCGCCGGCGGCCTTGAGCGCCTTGCCGAGCAGCAGGGCCACCTCGCCGGCGACGTGTTTGGCGAGGGCGTCCTTTTCGGCGTGGATCTCGCGCAGTTTCTGGATTGCGGCGACGATGTCGCCGGTGAGGTAGAGCCAGCGCGCGCGGATGAACGCCACCTCGAGCTGGTCCGTCTTGTTGCCCCCCACAATGGAGAGCGCCAGTTCGGCACGTTCGATCGAGGTCAGCGTCTCGGGCTCGACGATCCCGGAGGACAACCGGACGGCGGCCGAGGCTTTGTTAAACCGGGCCCAGAGGTCAATGTCGTTCGCGGGGGAGAGCAGCTGCGCCGCCCGCTCGTGGTACTTGATGCCCTCCTGGTAGTCGTGGCGCATGAAAGCGACGTTGCCGATCACCCAGGCGACCTCGCCGGCGAGCTGGGTCATCGAATGGTCATCCATCTGCGCGTTCATGTCCTGACAGTACTTCCAGGCCTCATCGAGCCGGCCGCTTTCGGCCAGCGCACCGATCAGGGCGCGCAGCGCGCCAATAATCAGGGTGGATCCCTTGGGCAGTTCGGCGCAGAGCCGCACTGCTTCCTGCGCATGCCCGACGGCGATAGCCAGCTGGCCCTGGCCATGGCACACGGCCGCGAGCATCTGTCTGGCACGAACCCCCAGGCCCGCCGACTCGGCGGCCATCGGGTGGTCCAGCAGGCGCTGCACCAGCTCCTGGCATTCCTTTAGCTGTCCCTGCTTCATCAGGCACTCCGCCTGCATGTAGCTCATGTTCCACCAGGCGCTGGTGTTCTTAGCCTCCAGGGCGATCTGGGCCGCAGCCCGCGCGTGGCTCGCCGCCAGCTGGTAATCCCGCAGGTCCCAGGCCTGGCGGGCGTAGAGGCCAGCCAGCACGTATTCGGCGTCGCTCACGGACACCGGCTGGCTCCATGCTTCCAGGGCCTTGGGGGCGAGTTCCAGCCGCCGCGCCAGCTCCTCAATCACATCCGCGGTTGGCTCGCGGCGTCCAGTTTCCAACAGTGAGATGTAGCTGGGCGAGTACAGGTCGCGGCCAAGTTCCGCCTGCGTAAGGCCGCGTTCCAGCCGTTCTGCTCGGAGTTTTTCCCCGAATCCGTTCCCCACGGAAGCCTCCTAATTCCGGACAGTCTTTGTACTAAATGCTTGACAGTCTCTGTGGAAGCCATTTTACAATGTATGTCAACAAGGGCTCTGCTGGCTTTGTAAAGTGTCCGACTCGTGTTTCCGACTCGTATTGAGGAACCCACATGATCAAGAAGATTGCAGCTTCTGTCGCCTTGGCCGGGGCGCTGGCCCTTTCCGCGGCGGCTCCCGCAGTCCTGTCTGTACATGCCATTGGTAACTGGCCGGATCCCATGGGCGCCACACTGGCGATCGGCAACTGGCCGGATCCCATGAGTTCCAACCAGGGAAGCCTCTCGGCCATTGGGAACTGGCCGGACCCGATGACGTACTCCACCAACATCGGCAACTGGCCGGATCCGATGTAAACGAAGCGGGCGCAAAGAAAGAGGACCTTCCAGCTGGAAGGTCCTCTTTCTTTATTGGTCGAGGTCCTTGCAGGTTACTCCAAGCAGGGCCTCCACAAAATGGATCAGCTCATGACGATCGCGGCTTGGATAGAGCGAATGGATGCTGGCCACATCAAGCCGCGCCCATCGCTATCTCCTCCAAAGACTCAGCGTTACCGCATCACCGATCGCTTCACGGTTGACGAGCTGGCCGAGCTTGTTGCCCGATACCAAGCCGGCGAGATGAGTACGACATTGGCTCGCGAAAACGGCATCGCGAAGTCAACCTTCCTTCGCCTCCTGGCCGAACATGGTGTGGGTGCTAGGCATCGTGGCTTGACGCCCGCCAAAGAGGAAGAGATTCTCCGCCTCCGGGGGCAGGGCATGATCATTCGGAAGATCGCCAAACAGGTTGGTTGCAGCTACGACACGGCCCGTATCTTCTTGCTAGGCGAGAAGGAACCTTGGCCTAGTTCTGCACATAGGTGACGAGGCGCTTATGCCAGCCATCGATGCGGGCGAGCTCCACCTCCATCTCATCAACAGTTGGTGCAACGAAATTAACTTCCTCGCTCTTGTCGTGGCGTGGGGCCCACTTGGAAACCTGACTGTATGCGCTCTGAAACTCGTCGTTATCCGCGGTAGTGATCTGCGCCAAGAGCTTGACCATCTTGGGGCGGACTTCAGTAGTTCCTCGATCAACAACTTTGCCAACGATGTCGTTTCGTACGATTCGTTCCCATGTTTCGGAGAGAAGGCCCGCCCAGAGTTGTACGCGATTCTCGTACTCTTCTGGCGTCATATCCTTTGCATCCTTCTTGAGCCTAGCCAAGTCTGTACGCAGGTCACCGATCCGCTTTTTCGCATCCTTTGCCTTCCAGGGATGTGTCTCCAGTACGCGACCAGGAACACGTGCATTGTCCTTGGCGATTGACCGCTCCTGTAGAGCTACCCCTGCTTCATCTGCAGCCCGGATGAGATCCCCTAGGAAAGTAAGGTCGTGGGTAAAGACAATGACTTGACGCTTCGAGGCTAGTGCGGCGATTCGCCGAGATACCTTCTCGCGCCGTCCATGGTCTAGTGAGTTGATGGGGTCGTCGAGGACAAGCGCAGACTCTGACTCATCGAAGTTAATCTCAGTGAAGAGGCCAGCGAGACCGAGTGCAGTCTGCTCACCCTCACTGAGCACGTCTCGAACAGTCTTAGTAGCGAGCGTGGCACCGAGCAAAGCCGGTTTATGACGAAGCTTTCCCTTGCCTCCGCCCTTATCGTCTAGCTTGACGTGTTCGAGACCCAGCCGGTCTGACTCGCGTGAGAACCGATCATTGACGACCTCGTTCACGTGCGTACGAGTCAGGGCAATCGACTGCTTGGTGATCGGCTGAGTCGAGATGGCATTCCGGATTGCCGTGATGTCCCGAGCCGTTCTTCGACGCTCTACATCCTTTTTCAGGGCCCCAGCGTGCTCGGCAAGGTCGATCTTATCCTTCAACTGCAGCTTGGCATGTGTCGCTGCTTTCAGTTGGGTCGCGAATGCCGTTTCGTCGACCTTTGCTGCACGTTCACGAACTGTGATCGCCTCCGCACGGAGGGCGCCCGAATCTACTGCGGCGAGTGCAACTGGTTGTTCCTCGGACTCACCACGAAGACGCTCGCCAATGCGCTTCTTTGCATCTGCGGCGGTATCGAGTGCTGCCCTAAGTTCGGAGGCAAGTTTAGGACTCTCTGCCTCCACGAAGGCCAAAGCGTTGGTGGTTTCTACGGTCACAACCTCAAGCTGCTTCAAGGCATCGACACTACGTTTCGCCAGGCCTTCGGCAGACTTGGCCTTCTTGGCGGTGTCATCATGCACGAACGCCTTGAAGCGGCCCAGCCTGTTAGCTGCGTCCGCTCCCAACTCCTGCTGACAGAGGGGGCACCTAGCATCGGTTTCGGTATGCGGGAAGTCATGGTCCGGGTACACCTCTGCTTGTGAGTATGCCTCAGCAGCCTCCCAAAGCGCTCGCCACGTTTCCGTGCCCACGCCGTCTAGTGGTTCTTCCGTGAAACTAGTCTTCGACGCCAAGTCTGCGGCCATGCGAAGCGATCGCGACGTGCTGAGCTTTTGCTCAATGTCCTGGCAAGCTTTCGGGCTGAGCAAGCCCTCTAGTGAGTCAAAGTGCTGTGCGAGGCTGTCTAGTCCTTTAGCCCCGTTAGCGAGGCGCGTCTTCTCCTTAGCCGGGTTGGTGGATAGTAGTCGCGCCTCGTTTTGTACGAGCGTAGCGAGTTCGGTCTCCGCATCGTCGGGCAGTTTTGTGGCTTCGTCGATCTGGTCATCAGTAGTGTCTGGACTGACAGAGGCTGCGAATAGCCCTGCGTTCGTCGAAGCTTGCAGTCCTGGAACTGCATACTTCGCCGTGTCGACTTTTCCAAGTTCGCAATCGACTGCCGCTCGAAGTGCGTCGGTTGCTGTAATGAGTTTGTCGAACAGGGTCAGTGCTGGTGGACGGTAGCTCAGCTCGGTGTCGTTAACAAGATAATGATCACCACAAGGCTCGTCGTGGAAGTGAACTTGCCGCAGTTCTGGATCTACATCGTCGGGCCATGCCAGCGAACGGTCTTGGCCGTTGACACGATAGGTGATTACAGCGGCTTGCTTTTTCGGTGCGCCAGGATTGAACGCGTTGGGTAGTATCTCGTCGCGATGCCTCGCCCCCACAACGTCCTTGACTAGGCGGGCATATCCAGACTTTCCGCTGCCATTATCACCGTAGATGACCGTGAGCCCTGTGCTGCCGAAGTTGAGGGTTCCTCCGTCGGCAAGAGCGTTGACGTTCAATAGCCCGCTCACACTCGTCAGCTCTACACGGGAGCCGGTGCTGGCTGAAGTTGGAAGATCCTTCACGACAAACGGCGCGGGAACTTGCAGCTCCTTTTTCCCCACGAGGTCCGATGCGAGCGACTCTACGAAGGCATCATCGACATCGTGGCCAGCAAGCAACTGGCCTGTAAGTACCTTCATCCAGCCAGATCGTGAGTTGAGCCAAGATACGATTTCTTCTTCAATTGCCGGCATTTATTTCCCCCAAGTTTCTATATTCGTTTTTTGCATTATTCGCTCACATCGTTCTGGGTGATCTTGCCGCTTAGCACCTCTTGAACCTCCTTCTCAAGGTTCGGGTTGCCATTTTCACCCAGCTCGTTCATGAAACGGACCGCATCCCGCTCGAGCTGTTCATCTCCGGCGCTCATTGCCCTGGCGATAACCATCGGCACAGCATTGCGGGTAAGGTCCCAAGCCGGCATACCCATGCCTTCTCGGTTCTTTAGCAGCACCTCTGTGGCCTCCAATGCTCCTCGCGGGTCCAAGTCAGCTGAGCCTGCGATCTGCTTGCCTAGCATGAAGCGTTCACCCGCCAGATCAGGATCGAGCTCTACCGCTTCCTTCAGTCGAGGCAGCCACCACGAAATTTCGAATTTGTCGCTCCTTACAAACCAGTAGAACTCGTTGAGCTCGTGTTTATCTCCCGGGTGCTCGCGGACATGTTGTACTCGCGCGTCCCAGAGGTCGGCGAACCGATCTCGGATCTTGTCATCAACAGCTTTGACGTGCATGAATGACCATGCGATGCGACCGACAGCAGCCCCCCGAACCTTGGGTTCTGCTGTACTGAAAAATGCTTGAGCGACGGGATCTTCAAGTGTCTTGTGGCCACGGATGATGGCGTCAACTACCCACTCACCGATGCGTTGCATTGGCTCAGACTGTCCCTGCCAACCTGCGATGAGAGGCTCGGGAGAGCTAATGGCCGCAATCATGGCCGGGGCCAAAAGGTCGTAAACGTCCGAGTGATAGTGATGAACTGCCATGGCCGTCGTCAGTGCAATTTGCTGGGAGGGGGATAGGCTGTCCGCAGATCCAAACAGCTCCGCAATTCTTGGTCTGAGCCAGTCGGGGTCAACATTCAGTAATCGTCCGAACTCCTGGCCGACGACCGCTCGTGAGGCGCCTCGCCTATCTACTCGCTCCAGTTCGCGCTCGAGAGCTGACTTTGCACTGGCATACCAGGCAGTCTCTTTGCCGTGCAAAACTAGATTGAGCAGGCCTCGCACCCGAGTTGGCCACTGCCAGTTGAGGGAGAGGGTAAGGGGATCCATGCCGCTGTCGGAATCGTCAGCATCGTAGTCCTCCCAAGCGCTTTCGCTATCTGTCTCAGTGATCAGGAGATGGGCAAAACGTTGCTGTGCCTCAGACGGTATGGATGGCGTCTCCCGTTTCTGGGCGAGTTCTTCAAGAAGGTCTACTGCCGCTCGTTTTGTGCTGATGAAGTCAGCGTCGTCATCGAAATTGCGGCCTTCTTGTGGAAATCGGGACGCGTCGCTGTGAACCAGCACTTGGTGGATCAGGTCTGCCGCGTATTGCCAGTCGAGCGCGATGCCTGCCTTTACGGATGCTTCCCAACCCTGGAGGGTGGCGCGTAGGTAGGTAGGCCGTAACTTGTCGACAAGGCCTTCAACCCCATCGAGGGCCCTCGGATTCGTTGTGATTAGCGCTGAGAGTTCCCGTCCTTGACCTTCGTGTGATGGTCGGGGCCCCCACTTATCGCCAGTGTCCTGCCAGCTTGAAAGATGCGCCACGAGCTCAGCAGGACTCATGACGGACATCTCGTCCTGAGAAATTGGGCTGTTTGGTCCGGTCCAACTCGTCATTTTGTTCAAAGCAGCTAGAGGTGAATCGATAACTCCGCGTTTTGCATCGAGCTCCTCCAATGCAACCTTGAGCGCAGCCGGTAATGCCTCATTGCCAACCGCAGAGAGCCACCGATGCTTCCAAGTGTCAACCACATCATCAATTCGTCTGTCCAGGTCCTCGGGAGATTCATCTTCACCTATCTGTAGGCGTTCTCGCAGCTGCTCTCTGCTTAGAGGCCCTGCAGCGATGAATTCGGTAAGTGGATCTAGTGCGGACGGCGAGAGCGGTGCCACTTCACGCGCAAGTTCGCCGAATTCAATTCGACACGACTCATCCTGAAACTTCTTATCCGCGACAAGCTCTGCGGCGACGGCTAGGAGCTCATCGGTTTCAGCCTCAGGCTGAGCACTGGTATGTCGGAGGGCTTCCGTAGCCGCATAGAGGGTGATCTTGCGAGCAAGATTCATAGGACTTTTAGCTAGGGTGGCCGCCGCTGTCCTCGGATTCCGTACCATCGCAGCAGATGCCAGGTCTCGGACTGCGTCAATCAGCGAGTGCTCAATGGAAGGGTAGTGGTCACTTCTAGCACGGATCGATTCGCGCGATATGTCTGTCATATCGAACGTATCGGTAAACCGCTTCGACTGACGTTCGTATTCTTCCAGCCACGGTAGGACGGTCTTAAGGCCGTCGTCTCCAAGAGCCTCAACGACGCGCGGTAAGCCGTCTTGGTACCAGTAGTCGTCTAGTGCGAGGGCTGGCTTGTGGTTCTCGGATTCAGTGGGCCGAAACAGGAAATTGGCCATCCACTTGCCAGCCTTTAACTGCCCGCCCTGAAGTAAGTTGACTGCGAAACCGACCATATCGCGAGGGTCAATGCGCCAGCCGAATCCGCTTTCACCCCACGATTTCACTATCGGTTTGAGCCTTACCGCTTCGGCAGCTGGTACTGAAGCACCGATCGTAAATATGGCTCGGCGCACCCACGCATTGTTGCTACCAGAAAGTTTGAGTAGAACTTCAACAACTGCCCTGGGCGCTTTAGGTGCGACTCGAATGAGATAGTCAATTTCAGGCCAATAATGATCCGCAACGAGACCTTCGCCGGTTTTTTCCGGCTCGGGCGGGTTATCGAACATACCGGCAGTCGCTAGGGGCTCTACCCACATCGGATTTTTTAGTCGCTCAAAGAACACCCGACGAAGTGATGGGGTCGGTATGCGGCGCAAGACCTCGTTTACCTGCTCTGGGCTGGGTGTCTTATGCTCTGCCATTACTCGGTTTCCTCATCCACGTTGTTGATCTCGGCCAATAGGTCCTCGATCGCGTGGAGGTTCTCAAAGAAGAGGGCGCTTCGCACTTCGATGACGTCCTCAACGATACGAATCATTGCTAGAAGATCTTCGTCACTTGGGAGTGGTCTTTCCTGATCGTGATTACGGTCGAGGTGAGTCCAGCTCAGAAAGAACTGGTAAGCGGCAAGCCACTGCCCGATTGCCGGGTGGTTAGCGTCTGAGTCTCCCGTCACCAGTGCTGCAGTATTGGCGCGGTTGCGTCCCTCTTCTTGGGTAACAGCGCTGACGAGAGATGCGAGCACACGCGCGACTGCTCGCGGAACTGGCACAAGATCTTGATCGAGTCTTAGGTCGGCGTCTGGGTGTGCAGCCAGTAGCCCCGGAAGTTGCTTCATCAAGGAGCCGGATGACGGATTCGGCCGGTCGATGGATATGTCCGACATGACGGCGGGGAGGCCAGACATTAGCTCGCGCATGCAGTGACAAATGGTCGAAATCCGTGCGGACTCGCAACCGTGCACGGCCTCCTCGGCAGTTAGAGTCAGAGCCGTTCGGTACATGCCCGCCAGTCTGGGGCTCCGGTTGACGAGAGCCTCCAGAACACGTTCCTGACGCTCATCCATCAGGCCCCCATCCTGCACTATTCGCGACCTCCATCGCTCAGACCAAAGAACCGCTCGAAGAAGGCGCCTAGCTTCTCAAGCACACGCTGCTTCTTCTCACCATGGCCCCCCGTGGCTGAGAATCGGGAGACCGGAGGCAGTACTTTTGTGATCGCCGTACCGGTCGTCTGGATACTGCCGTCGCGGAAGGCGGTATCGACAAACACCCGGGTTTCGTCTGGGCGCAGGCCTTCAGACTCGATGATGGCATCGAGTTCGGTTTCTCGGCGTCCGGCGATGAACGCGCGCCATTCCTCGTCAACTTCTCCGGTAATGGAGACAGAATCGACGAACGCTTCGATGAGATCCTTCTTGTTACGCAGGCTCGGGCTGGCATCGATGGCACGCGTAATCTCGGCCCTGATTTCTTTGTCATCGCCGTCACCACGCTGATCACGATATTTCTGAACGAGCATGAGGATGTAGTCGACGTTGATCTCAACCTGCTTGATGAGCTCGATCTCAAAGACGACATCATCATTTATCGACTCCTTGTCCGAGTCCTTGTCACGGCGGAACTCTGCGTAAAGGTCAAGGTAAACGCTGCGGTAGTCCTGGCCTTGTCGAACCGTCAGAATCTCTTGGCCGGCAAAGTCGTCAAAAGACGTCAGGATGTTCTGGAGTCGAAGGATGGTGCCGAAGAGGGCGATAAACGCCTTCTGTGCCGCCTCGCCAACGATCGGCGTACCGAGCGGGAAGTTATCCAACAACTCAGTGACCTTGTCGGCGTACTCGTCGTAGTACTCGCCGTATGGCTTGAGGATCACGATGCCCTGGGCATTCTTGTTACCAAAGAGCGCGATGGCGTCGTTGGTCTCTTCCTCGAGATCGCGGAAGGTGATGATGTTGCCGTAGGTCTTGACTGAGTTGAGGATGCGGTTTGTTCGCGAATACGCCTGGATGAGACCATGCGCCCGCAGGTTCTTGTCAACGAACAACGTGTTTAGCGTCGTGGCGTCGAAGCCGGTGAGGAACATGTTTACGACGATGACGACGTCGATCTCTCGCTGCTTGAGGCGCAGCGAGAGATCCTTGTAGTAGTTCTGGAACTTGTCAGCAGACGTGTCAAAGCTGGTGCCGAACATGTCGTTGTAGTCCTGGATTGCATCCTCCAGGAAGTCGCGCGACGATGCATCGAGTGCGGTTGTTTCGAAGCCCTCCTCGTCGAGTGCGCCGTCCTCTACTGCTTCGTTCGCTGCGTAGGAGTAGATAAGACCAACTTTTAGCTGACGAGCCGGCGGGAGGTCACGTTGCTGTATGAAGAACTGATTGTAGTAGCGTTTGGCGGCCTCAATCGAGGCGGTCGCAAATAGCGCATTGAAACCATGCACGCGCTTGCCAGCGAGCGAGTAGTGCTGAGCTCGCTTAGTCTTCTGGTCGAAGTGCTCAAGTATGTAGGCGGTGACCTGCCGCAGCCGCTCCGGTGCAAGCAGGGCCTGTTCCGTGTCGATGGCGGACACCTGTTTGTCTGTGAGACCTTCCGGGAGCTTGATGGTGTTGACGTAGTCGATACGGAACGGCAGAACATTCTTATCGGTGATCGCGTCGACGATCGTGTAGGTGTGCAACTTGTCGCCAAAAGCCTGCTCGGTAGTCTTTAGCTGCGGGTTACCACCGCTGCCGGCATTTGCGGCGAAAATTGGCGTGCCGGTGAATCCGAAGAGGTTATATCGCTTGAACGCCTTAGTGATCGCGGTATGCATATCGCCGAACTGTGAACGGTGGCATTCGTCGAAGATGATCACAACATGACCGGAGTAGATCTCGTGGCCCGTGTTCGCCTTGATGAACGTCGCAAGTTTCTGGATCGTTGTGATGATGATCTTTGCCTGGGGGTTCTCGAGCTGCTTCTTGAGCACTGACGTTGAAGTGTTCGAGTTGGCGGCGCCCTTCTCGAACCGGTCGTACTCGCGCATCGTCTGATAGTCGAGGTCCTTGCGGTCGACGACGAACAGCACCTTGTTTACGCTCGGGAGTTTAGACGCAAGCTGCGCGGTCTTGAAGCTCGTCAGTGTCTTGCCCGAGCCCGTGGTGTGCCATACATAGCCGCCCGCGGCGACGGAGCCCAGCTGCTTATAGTTGACGGAGATGTCGATCTTCTGCAAGATCCGCTCGGTGGCAACAATCTGGTAGGGCCGCATGACGAGCAGCATCCGGTCAGCGGTCAGGACGCAATACTTCGTGAGGATGTTCAGAAGGGTGTGCTTTGCGAAGAAGGTCTTAGCAAACGCCGTCAGGTCCTGGACCGGTTTGTTCTGAGCGTCGGCCCACCATGAGGTGAATTCAAATGAGTTTGACGTCTTACGCGCCTTCTTCAAGCCCGCTCCATCGGCCAAGTGCTGACGACGAGTCGTGTTGGAGTAATACTTCGTCAGCGTCCCGTTGCTGATGACGAACAGCTGAACGTACTCGAATAGGCCAGACCCAGCCCAAAAGCTGTCGCGCTGGTAGCGGTCGATCTGGTTGAACGCTTCGCGGATATCGACACCACGACGCTTCAGCTCGATGTGCACCATAGGAAGGCCGTTGACCAGTACGGTCACGTCGTAGCGCGTAGCGTGCTTTGCGCCGCCCTCATTCTGATCCATCTCGTACTGGTTGATGACTTGCAGTCGGTTGTTATGGATATTCGCCTTGTCGATCAAGCTGACGTTCTTCGTCGATCCATCGTCACGCTTTAAGAGCTGAACGTGGTCTTCCTGAAAGCGCAGGGTTTTCTCCGCTATGCCATCATTAGCGCCGATGATTCGCTCGCTGAAGAAGGTTTCCCATTCGCTGTCGCTAAATGTGATGCCGTTGAGTAATTCAAGCTGTGTGCGGAGGTTGGCAATCAGTTGCGGCTCGCTCGTGACTGGCAAGTACTCGTAGGCCTGAGACCGCAGGAGCTGGATAAATTCACGCTCTAGATCTGCCTCGGATTGATACGACGCTTCACTCGCGGCATCTGGTACATACTCGGCGACGACCGTGCTCTCGCTGCTGACAGCAATAGGGTCGTACTTGCGCGTCGTCACCTCACTCATGCCGTTTTCTCCCCGAACGTCAGCAGCTTGACGCGGTAGTGCTCGAACTGCTTGCGACGGGCAGCGATTTCCCCGGGAAGGACGACGCTAAGGTCGCCTATGAGCGCGTCTAGCTTATCGAGTACATCTACGATCTGCTCCTGCTTATCTAGCGATGGAATTGGAATGGAAACGGACCCCATTGCATTCGCCATTAACTTCGGGTTTCCCATCCCTGCACTAACGTAAGACTTTGCATGTTTCCCAAGCTGATGGTACAAGTACTTCGACGAAAGAAAATTAGGAGACTTCACTTTCAGCAGGCCACAAACATTCGTAATGCTGAACTGCTCATCATTGTGGTAAAAAACGGAGCCTGCATTTGCGCCATCTGTGGTCCATGTTACAGACTCGAAATCATATTCGAATGTATCCACGTAACCGAAAATACCCCGATTTTGAGTCTGAGACGAATACACGGGAAAGGTGCCCTGATGATCACGCAAGTAATTCTTCGAGATGACCCGCCCGCGAGATATGTCGCAAACATCTCTTAGGGTGAAGGAGGGGACAGTGTCATCGAAGGATAGAAGCGAATCGCGGTAGTGGGATAGCTGTTGCTGCCGAGCCTCCAATTCAGCCTCCAATTCAGCTTCCAATTCTTCTTCCAACTCGCTGAATTTCTTCAAGATGTTCACAATCTCCCGCTGTACCTCCATAGGTGGCACTGGTACAGGATATTTGAGAATCGCATCTTTGCTGCCGCGAGGCATCTTCGCACCCTTGGCGTGCTGCATGTTGTACGCAAAAAAGTTATCGGAAGATAGCACTTGGTAGAGAAACTCGGGGAGGAAGAGGTCCCGATACTCGTCAGAAATGCGTATGGCTAGTACGTCGCCGCTACAACCGCCTATTCCCGTGGCCAACCAGATCTTCTTTAGATATGGGCGGATGTTGCCAATGAGAATGTCACCGGTCTCATAGCGCGTCAGGCGTGCCGTGTTGGGAAGGTAGGTTGCATCGGTCTTGCCGCCCTTGTTTGACAGCAAGTTATCAACACCGATGAAGTTCGTCTCATCGAGCTTGTGTGCATCTATCCGGGTGTCGGAGTAGGAGGCCACCTGCGACAGCAATACGTGGTTCACCCCGTTAGGAGCCAGATCCACAATCAGATCGTCAATCCGACTCACGACAGGTCTTCCAGGTCGGCCACGATCGCATCTATTGATTCACGGAGCTCGTGCTGACGTGCGACAATGCGGGCAATCTCGGCATTTAGCTCGGTGAGGTCGATCACCTCGCGCGTATCCTCCCCATCGACATGGGAAGAGACCGTGATGTTGTAGTTATTTTGAGCGATTTCCTCATTAGAGACGAGGCGCGAGAAGTGCTCAGCATTTCCTCGGGCAGTGTAAGCATCGAGAATTTTCTGCTGGTTGTCGTCGGTGAGCTTGTTCTTGTTTCCACCGCGAACGGACTCATCGGAAGCGTCGATAAAAAGAACCGAGTTGTCCTTCTTTGACTTCTTCAGCACGATGATGCAGGTCGCGATTGTCGTCCCGAAGAAGAGGTCCGGTGGAAGCTGGATCACGGCGTCGACGTAGTTATTGTCGATCAGGTATTTGCGGATCTTCTGCTCGGCTCCGCCGCGGTAAAGCACTCCTGGGAACTCAACGATCGCGGCTGTCCCGTTTACGGCTAGCCAGGACAGAATATGCATCGTAAAGGCCAGGTCAGCTTTCGACTTCGGCGCCAAGACGCCGGCTGGTGCGAAGCGAGGGTCGTTGATGAGGAGCGGGTTGCTGTCCCCATCCCACCTGATTGAGTAAGGCGGATTGGAGACGATCGCGTCGAATGGCTCGTCGTCCCAATGGGCGGGGTCGATCAGTGTGTCGCCGTGGGCGAGGTTGAACTGCTCGTAGTTTATGTCGTGTAGGAACATGTTAATTCGCGCGAGGTTGTATGTGGTCAGGTTGATTTCCTGGCCGTAGAATCCTTGGCGCACGTTCTCTTTGCCCAGCACTTTGGCGAACTTCAAAAGCAATGATCCCGAGCCGCAGGCAGGATCGTAGACCTTGTTCACCGATGTCTTGCCGACAACCGTGAGGCGGGCGAGCAACTCTGAGACCTCTTGGGGAGTGTAGTACTCACCCCCGGATTTGCCCGCAGCCGACGCATACATTTGCATCAGGTACTCATAGGCGTCACCGAAGGCATCGATCGTGTGGTCGGCAAAATTGCCCAACGTAAGATCACCGATCGCGTGGAGAAGCTTGACGAGTTTTTCATTTCGCTTAGCGACCGTATGGCCGAGCTTGCTTGAGTTGACGTCGAGGTCATCGAATAGACCCTTGAGGTCATCCTCGGCGTCAGTGCCGACGGCTGAGCCCTCGATGTTCTTGAAGACCTGCGCAAGCGTCTCGTTTAGGTTCTCGTCGTCCTCGGCCCGTTTACGTACGTTGGCAAAGAGTTCGGACGGGAGGATGTACACACCCTTCTCCGCGACTGTTTCTTTGCGTCCAAATTCAGCTTCGGAGTCCGCTAGCTTCGCGTAGTCGAAGTCCAGGTGACCAGCCTTCCGCTCGCCCTCGTTGATGTAGGCCGTGAGGTTCTCTGAGATGTAGCGGTAGAAGAGGATCCCGAGCACGTAGCTCTTGAAGTCCCAACCGTCGACGCTTCCGCGCAGGTCATTCGCGATCCGCCAGATCGTCTTGTGTAGCTCGGCGCGTTGCGCTTCCTTGGTTGTTCCAGCCATCTCGGTTTGTGTACTCCTTGCGCACGGCGCGCTTATGTTGGTCCCCCTGGGGCGATGCTCTCAACTTAGCAGCCGCCACTGACATTGCCGGGGAACAGCGCGGTGCCGTCCATGGCATTACGAGGGGGTGATTTGCGTCCTGGTGAGTCATCTCAAAACAAGGCGTATCATCTGCCTTATTTATAACACAATTTTAGATATAATTTAAGCTTCAACCTGCGTGTGCGTCCCCATAAATATGAATTGAAAGACCTACGTGAATTAGTTGACTGCGCCGCCAATAAATTACGTGACATATTCAAAGCCGAGGTCTCATTAGAAGCGATGAGCTTTGAAATATCAGCGACTCCAGGTGGCAAAGAAATTACCATTGCCACGCAATGCCATTAAAGAGGCCTCCATATAGGTCGCGATAGCTTGCACGAACGGTGCTGCCATCGTCGAATGTCAGGATGTTGCTCCGTGTGGGATCCCCCGGGCGTTCGAAGTGGGTGAGCCGCTCCACTCGCCAGATTATTGAGGGTTTAGCACCGAGAAAGATGGCTTCAAATGACGCGGTAAGGGTTCGCTCGTGGAATGCGCGACTCTCTTCGAGGATGACGCCTGGCTCTCCGTAGTCGGTATCCGGGGTGAGCGTGAACCGGAGGTCGTAGCTGTGACCACGCCGCATTGGCGTCTTGTGCCAGAACTGATGAGTAAAGCTGTTGCCGATCTCCTTGGTTCGCACAGTGAAGTCTCCTTCCGGAATCGGCTTACCCGGAAAGGAAGTGCTGATGGCGATGTAGTCGGCTTCGTCAAACGCGGCAAAGAACCGGTAGTGCTCGCGGGTCTCTTGCCATCGTCTGTCCTTGATGACCGTAATGACGTTTACTGCTTCTTGGACGACGCCATTGTGGAGTTCTGGCAAGCGGGCCGTGAGCGGTGAGGCCGGGTACCACCCTGTCAGCAGTTGGGCGCGAAGGCCCTCGAGTGCGGCGTCCTCGAGGGCCGCCACGGTGTCAGTTCCGCGGTTGATGAGGGCTCCGTAGTACTTCCGACGCTCCATGAGAGTCTTCAACTCGGCGGTCGCGGCAGAAAGCCCAAACGCAGCCAGCAATAGGTCGGGCGCAGGGTCATGCAGTGAGTTGATGGCGGACACGAAGCGCTCGCGCAGCCTTTCGAACGGTTCCTGGTCTCCGCCGAGGACGTGCCGAAGGGTACCCGCGTCTGCGATGCGCGTCGGCGTGAATCCTCGGTTCTTCCGCATGAAGAGCAGATCAGCATGGAGGTCCTCGATGGTTCCGCGAGGCCTACTCATGGTGGGCACCCCTGCTCATGAATCCTGCTTTCTCGGATTTTCCGTTTTTGTTCTGGTTTTCCCCGCTGCTCTACCGCAACTTCTAACTTTGAGGACAAGCCAACCACACCGGTTGGACACCACACTAAGGAAGGACGGTCATGACAGACCTCACTCCCCGCCCGGGCGGCAAGATCAGCCCCTTCAGCGCCCCGGAGGGGTTCTCGCGTTCCGAGGGCAAGTCTCTCCAGCGCCGCCAGAACGCCGAAGTGGCCAATGGCCTCGTCACGGCGGCGCGTGTCCAGGCCGCCGGCTATGTCGCCGCAACAGGTATGCACCTGACCGGCATGCTGAGCCGCGAGGCGCAGTTCCAGTCCGACGGCGACCCGCGCACATCGGAGCGGCTCAACTACATCGCAGATTCCTTCGCCGAGTACGCGGCGTGGGAAGTTCGCCGGTTCCAGCGGTAGCGGGGCAGCCATGAAGCACGAATTTGTAAATCCGTTGAAGCCCATTGGCTACGTGGAGCCCGAAGTGCTGCAGCACGAGACTGCTGTCCGTCTCTTTATCGGGCGGGTCGCGGCGCTGGTGGATGAGCTGGACTCCGTGGCAAGGACCGTCAAGGCTGACTCGCCCGCGACAGCGCGGCATTTGCGACTGGTTTCGCAGCAAATGTCGGCCATGGCTCTGACGGCGCTGGAAACTTGGCCGAAGGGGCCGCAGCGGTCATGACTGCCATCTTCTGGATTGCCGTCATGATCACCTGCGCAGCTTCCGTTGCTGCCGCATACCTCGTCGTTGCTGAGTACTGGCGCGACCGGACGGCCCACTCTCGGGATCAGATTTTCGACATCACCGAGGACGCTCACGAAACGGTTAGCCGCCTCGATGCGGCGTATCAACAAGCCCTGCGCGACATTCGCCGCCGACAGTAGCGGCTCGCCCTAACTTCGCTGGCTCGGCCGGCCCACTTCAAACATGCCTCTAGAAAGGGGTTATTTGTCATGCCCGAATCATTTACCTCAACGGAGCTGGTCGCAGCGCAAAAGCGACTCGCTGACTATGTCCTCGACCAGGCTCACAAGATTGAGCGCCGCCTGTACTTCGGGTGGGAGCCAGCCGGTGACGCGCCGGAAAAGTACAAGGATCTGTGCCATGCCTTTGCCGCCTCGCAGAAGGATGGACACCCGCTACCTGTCTCCAACGAGAACAGCAGCAGCGTGGTTTTCGGTTCACCAGACGTCAATATGGCCTACCGCTACGTTCACGATGTTGCCCACGTTGAACAGGGTTTGAGCTTTTCGTCGCCCGATGAGTTCGAACTGGCTCGCTGGCTGATGCGGCGATTCGAACGCGCAGGCTTCAGCCGAAATGACCTCGAATGGCATCTCTTCGAAGCTGACGCGCTAGGCCAAGTCATGTTCTATGCCGTCACGAAGCAGTACGTCGGGGACCAACTGCAGTTCGCACTCGACTGCGTGCGGCACGGTTTGAACACCGGCATTTACTTGGAAATGGAGCGCCAGCGGTGAGTGTCGATCCCGGTCCCAGATCATGGTTTGAGCGGGCGATTGGCGCGTGCATGTCGGTCCTGCTGGCCGTAGTGGCCCTCTACTGCGCGACTCAAGTCCTGCAATCGATCCTGCCGTTTCTGATCGCCTGCGTCGGTGTCGTTGCCATCATCTGGGCGGTATGGGCAGTCATCCAATACCGCCGAAACAGGTACTAAATCCATCGCCGCAACGCGGCAACTACAGCTCTTCCAGTCGGTGTTGTGGTTTGCGCAAACATGCTTGAACGTTCAACTTATTGAACGCATACTAAGCCTCAGACATCGTTCAATTTGTTGAACGTTTGCCGCAAATCACAACACCGAAGGAAGGAGGGAATCAACTATGTCTACTAGCAACAAACGTCCTAATCGGAGCCGCCAGGCGCGACCACGAAGGGACGGCCGGATCATCGTCAGGGGAGTCGAGCGCGATCGTCCTGACCTCCGAAAGCTGAGCCGCGCCGTCATCGCCATGGCTCAGGCGGAAGCCGAGCGGGAAGCCCAAATTCAGCACGAACAGAAAGACGTCAAGCGTACTTCGGAGGATACGAGCGATGAATAATTCCGAGCCCATCCTTCGACAATTGGTGTGGCAGGAGATTTTCTGGCCCCGCCCACTCGACGATGAGCAGGCCATCAACCTGCTACGCGTTTGGAGTTCGCAGAGTCACGCCCCGCAAATCATTCTGGAGGCCCGATCGGATAAACAGGGCATCCGCTACATCGTCGGCACGCAGCGACGGCATGCATCTGCTGTCCGCCGCGACATCGAACGTCTGGTCGTTGGAGCCATCGTTGTCGCCGATGAGGCTGACCGGCTACCGGCCCAGTCTGCCCGCCGGGTTTCCGTCAACACGCCTGCACAACCTCTGGAGCCTCGGTATCCGGAAGGTTCAACACGAGCTCTCTTGGCCAGCCTGACGGCGGTCCACGGAAATGAAAGCCTGGTGGTCCAGATCATATTGGGGCCAAGGTTCATACCTCAACTGACTCCTCATGCTGTTGCCCAAGTCGATCAGGGAATCACGTCGCTTATCCTCACTGGCGTGCAGCCGGAGCGGCGTCGGGCGATCAGCCGGCGAATCGAGGGAAAGCAAGGCGACCATGGCTTCGCTACCTTCGTTCGCATAGGAGTCAGCGCCTCCGAGGAAGATCGTCGGCGAGCCCTAATCAGCGGGGTGGTCAATGCATTTCGTTCGATGGTGGCCCCAGGGCTCCGCTTTCGTGTCCACCTTGATCAGACCCATAAGCTGAACAACCCTAGTCCAGAGTGGCCGCGCTTCGCTTCTGGCCAGCGACTGTCCGCCGTCGAGGTGGGAATGCTCAGCGCTTGGCCGGTTGGTGAGGGTAAGACTGCCTACCCGGGACAGCCGCCAGCTCATCCGCGGCAGATCCGACCCTCCTTTGCAGTGTCGGATGCAGATCGCATTGTGGGTCGGGCGACGGCCCCCGGTGCCAGCGATGCCCGGCTGGGCCTAGCACCAGAGGATAGCTGCCACCATCTGTGGACGATGGGACCGACCGGCGTGGGCAAGAGTTCCATGCTCCTATCGCTCATCATCGGTGACATGGAAGCTGGGCGCAGTTGTGTCGTCGTCGAGCCCAAAGACCTGATTCGCGATGTACTAAAGCACGTTCCCCTGGAGCGTCAGGCTGATGTCGTCCTTCTGGATCCGCTGGATGACTTGCCTGTGGGGATCAATCCACTCGATGGTCACGGGCGGAGTCCGGCTCTCGTTGCCGACCAGCTGTTCGGTACCTTCCATGCTCTTTACGGCGACCAGCTCGGGCCTCGAAGCTCGGACATCCTGCGGCACTCCCTCTTAGCACTCGCTCAGCGGGAGGACGCCAGCTTGGCCATGCTGCCCATTCTGCTCAATAACAGAAAGTTCCGGCAGTCGGTCACCCGCCAGATCGCGGGCGATGATCCATTTTCAGCCGGACCTTTCTGGCACTGGTACGACCAACTATCCCCGGAGGCCAGTGCGCAGGTGACGGCACCGCTGATGAATAAGCTGCGCCCGTTGCTTGATCCGCATCTTCGTCACGTTTTGGCACAGCCCACTCCACGTTTCAATCTTCGCCAAGTGCTGACGGAACGGAAGATTCTGCTCGTCCCACTCCAGAAAGGGGTGATCGGCCCCGAGGCTGCTCAACTGCTAGGAGCCATGGTTGTCGCGGAACTGTGGCAGGCCATCCAGGAGCGCGCCAGCATTGCCGCCAAGAACCGCCACCCGGTCATGATCTACCTCGATGAGGTGCAGGAGTACCTGCGTCTACCGACCGATATAGGCGATGCGCTGGCCACTTCGCGCAGTCTTGGCGCTGGGTTCCATGTGGCGCACCAGTACCTCGACCAATTGCCCCAAAGCATGCGCACGGCGTTCGAGGCCAACTGTCGATCCCGAGTCTTCTTTCAACTCGCATCCAGGGACGCCAAGGCGGCCGCCGCCATGGCACCTGGTCTTGAACCGGAAGACTTCATGGCGTTGCCGTCGCGTCACATCTACGCGCAGCTCGTCCGCAAGAGCGCGGTGACTGACTGGGCGTCCGGCGTCACTTTAGACATCCCGAAGCAGACCTCGTCACCGGACAAGATCCGGGCACTGAGCCGCAGCCAGTTCGGTCAATCAAAAGACGTCATCGAACGTGGGCTCCGAAGCATTCTGACTCCTTCTCCTGAAACTGGCGCAGCTGATGGTCGCCGTAGAAGGAGCCAGTCATGACTATCGAGCGAACTCTACCGACCGGCTACCCGCCCGCGTCGATGCTATCGAATGCATCTGCGCAGGTCAGCGAAGAATTAGCTCCAATTGGGGCGCCGAATACCGGTGCTGTACCTAGCACCGGAGCCCATACTGGCCCGCGAATAAGTCGGCGTCGCTTGAACGATATTGAAGGCCGGCTCAGTGAACGCGATCGCGCTGTCCTGTCGTCTGTGGAGCGCTATCGCTTCTTGACGGCACGTCACATTGAAACTTTGCATTTTGCAGAGCACGCGACAGCAGAATCGGGTGCTCGAACCTGCCGCCGAGTCTTGGCAAGACTACGAAGCCATCGCATTTTGGGCGTCCTAAATCGGCGGATCGGTGGTGTCCGGGCAGGTTCGGAGGGGCTGGTTTACTTCATCGATACAGCAGGGGAACGCATTCAACGGAACCAGGAGTCGACTCGCCGACGTAAGCGCTTCGACGAACCATCGTCGCGATTCCTTGATCACACTCTGGCCATAGCCGACGTTGCTGTCAGCATCATCGCCGTTGCATCCGAGTCGGGTGCAGAGGTCGTGAAGCTGGCTCCGGAGGGCGAGGCTCGTCGCCACTACACGGATCGCCTAGGTGTCGGTCAGGTGCTTCGACCAGACCTGTATGTTGAGCTCGCTGCCCATCCCGGGGATCAGGAAGTTGAGGCGTTCTTCGTTGAAGTGGACCTTGGTCACGAGAGCCTCCCTACCGTCCTCGGCAAGTGCCTGTTATACGAGGAATATCTCGAAACCGGCATCGAACAGCGTGAATTTGGCGGCTTTCCAAAGGTCGTCTGGGCGATGGATGCCTACCGCCCAAACGTGGCCGAGCGCCGCCGCCAGGCATTTCTGGCGGCAATGCAACGGAACGCTCGGGTGACCCCTGGGCTCTACCGCATCAGTGCCTTGGAGGAGGTTGCGGCTCAGCTCGTCCGGGAGGTTCGCCATGACTGAGCCGGTCAACATCCTGTACGTCGGGGACGCTTTAGACCAGCTCCGAAAGCTCCCGGCCGGGTCGGTGGACATGTGCCTGACGAGTCCACCGTACTTCCGATTGCGTGACTATGACGCCGACGGTCAGATAGGGCTCGAAGCAGATGTGGAGGCGTGGGCTGGCGTGATTCGGGCCGTTGCACGCGAGATTGATCGCGTATTAGTTCCGACTGGCACCTTCTGGCTTAATCTCGGTGATACGTACGCCAACCATCCTCGGCAAGGCGCGCCGTCCAAGAGCCTGCTTCTGGCACCGGAACGCGTAGCTCAGCTACTGCAGGAGGATGGATGGATAGTCCGCAACAAGATCATCTGGGCAAAGCCGAACCCGATGCCAACCAGCGTGCGCGATCGGCTGACGGCGGCCCATGAGGTGATCTACCTGTTCGCGAAGCAGGAACGCTACTACTTCGACCTCGACGCCATTCGCGTGCCGCATCGTTCGAAGCCTGGTCGCCCGCCTCGTGCCTCATCCCGCCGTCCCGCCAAGGAGGGGTGGCGGGGGCCGAACGCCGATTCGACGACGGGTCTCGCGGCCATGAAGGCTCGTGGAATTATCGGCCATCCGCTCGGCAAGAACCCTGGGGACGTGTGGACAATCGCCACGGCCGCTGGCAAGGGCAGTCACCACGCCACATTTCCTGAACCGCTTGCTATCCGATGTATTCAAGCCGGAACCCCCGAAGCACGTTGCATTATCTGCCGTGCCCCGTGGCGACGACCAATTCGCAGGCTAGGGCAGACCGCCACGCGCCTGGCACTTCAAGCGGGCTGCGGTCACGATGGTGATCCAGAGCCCGGCATCGTCCTTGACCCCTTCATCGGCAGTGGCTCGACCGCCGTCGTCGCAGAATCGCTCGGCCGCAATTGGTTGGGTATCGAGCTGAACCCCACCTTTGCCCGGGAAGCGCAAGATCGGATCACAGCAGCTCGTCCGCGTTCACCACCAAGCGCATAGTACGCGGACAGCTCGTCGGTGTACTGCTGCCGGTGACGAGGATTCCATCCCGGAATCTCGCCGGTCGCACACACCGAGGAGTTGTCATGACGAAACCCATCGCTGGCGAGGACCGCCAGAATACAGCAGGGGTGAAGACTCTTGCTGTCCGGCTCGAACCGGACGTTCACACGCAGCTGGTGCTTATCGCGCAGTTGCGGAGCAGCACCATCACGGACGAGATCAGAAAAGCCTTGGCGGCGCACATCGCCGGCATCAAGGAAAACACTGATCTGGCATCTCAAGCCGAATCCGCCATCGCGGAAATCGACCGGGAAGCTGCCGCCCGACGTGAGGCCATCGCCCATCTGTTCGGCAACGATCAGGAAGCGGCCAAGCCTCGCACGGCACGCGGACGCTAGTTCGAGTATCACCGGCAGGGACGGCGTGAGCAGCGCTCGATTGAGAGCGCCTCCGCCGTCCTTGCCACCCACCCATCTGCATAAGTGAAAGGAGGACATATGAACCACGAACAACTACCCGAGCCCACTCCGGAACGAGAGAAGCGCACGGCCCCTGCCATCTACGTCGCGTCGCTGGCTGACTATAACGACGGGCGACTGCTCGGCACCTGGATAGACGCCACTATAGGCGCGGACGCCATTTACGAGCAGATCTATGCCATGCTGGCGCAATCTCGTGAACCCGCGCCGGAAGAATGGGCCATCCATGACTACGAAGGCTTTGGCAGTAAGCAGCTCAGTGAGTTCGAACGTATCGAGGAAGTCGCTGCACTCGCCGAAGGCATCGCCAAATATGGTCCCGCCTTCGCTGCATGGGTGGACTACTCCGGCTTAGATGCCGAAGATTGGCACTACTTCGAGGAGGCCTACCTCGGCGAATACCCGACGCTGGAGGCTTACGCCGATCGGATCATCGATGACATGGGATGGCAGCAGGAAGTTGACGCGCACCTGCCAGAGTCGCTGAAGCCGTACGCCAAGATTGACGCGGAATCGATGGGGGAGGACTTGAGACTCAGCGGTGAGATTTACGTGATCGAATCTGACTCCGGAATCTACGTCTTCCATAGCCGTATTTGACCTTCCGGAATATTAGGAAGGCCTTCCTACCTTGACGAAGTTTCTGTTGTGGAATTCGCTTAAATCGTTGAAGGAATTGAACGATGGATTCATAATACAAACAGAAATTGGAGACAGAATAAATGCAGGAAAAAGACATTCAAGGCTTAGCCGAAACAATCCGGAAGCAGCGCCAGAAGCTGGGTCTTTCCGCGAGCGAAGTCGCCCGACAAGCTGGGGTCGCGAAGGGAACGATCACCCGGCTAGAGCTGGGACAGATTGCCAATCCCCGCATGGATAATCTTCGCGCCATCGCCGACGTCCTCCAGCTTCCACTGACCGACATCCTGGCCGAATCGAGCATGCTGCGCGGCTCTGACTTACCAACGCTCAATCCGTACCTGCGCACGAAATTCAAAGGTATGCCGGACAGCGCAGTGCGGGAGATTGAAGAGCACTTTCGCGACGTCGCCGCCCGGCACGGCATCAATATAAATACCGGCCCCGCACCCGGCGAGGACGAATAACCAACGACTTCTCAGAAAGGAGAAAGCCATGACCAACGAACATATCACCACATATATCGAACGGAGCGTCCTGGCTACTCTCCGCGCGCTCATCCCTAACCGAGAGGTTCGTTCCCACTCTGAGGCAAGGCAAGTGGCCGAGCACCAAGCTATCCGACTCTTGGAGCTGCACGGCATCGAGGACGGGCCAGTGCCGGTTGAATTCATCGCCGACCTGCCCAAGATTGAAATTGAGATGGTCGACGCTCCGGTCTCAGGGGCTAGCTTCTGGAACGGGAGCAATTGGATCATCCAGCTGAACAAGCATGAGAGTTACAGCCGTCAGCGGTTCACGCTCGCCCATGAGTACAAGCACATTGTCGACCACAATCGTGCCGACGCCCTATATATCGGAACCCGCGATGTATCTCCTGCCGAACAGGCCGAGCAAGCTGCCGACTACTTCGCCGGGTGCCTGCTCGTTCCTAAAAAGCTTCTCAAGCGCGCCTACTACGGTGGCATGCAGCGAACGGCCGATCTCGCAGCACACTTTCAAGTATCCGAAGCTGCGATGACCGTGCGACTGCGCCAAACAGGCATCGCCGAGCCCGCCCCGCGTTGCACACCCCGAAGCGCGCCGTTCTCCCGTTCATGGCAGTACCGCATGAATCACCGCACCCAAACACAAGGAGTATGACTATGACCATCGAGGAAATCGAGGCATTGAAACCGCGCAAGGCAGTTCTGTATCTACGCGTATCGAGCAAGAAGCAGACCGAAACAGCCATCGACATCGACAAGGATGGCAACTCAATAGCTACCCAGCGCGATATCTGCGGGCAGAAGGCAGTAGCCGTCAACGCCGACATCGTGGAGGAATTCGTGGAGCCAGGTGTGTCGGCGCAAACGATCGAGAAGCGCCCGGTCTTTCAGGCCTTGCTTAAGTTTTTGCAGGACCACCGAGACGTTGACTACGTCATCGTCTACGCTCGCTCACGCGCGTTTCGCAATTTCACTGACGCGGCCATCACGCGACGACATCTCGACAAGATGGGCGTGCGCTTGCTTTCCGCCCGTGAGGACTTCGGCGAAGGCACATACGCGGAAGCGATGGAAGCCGTCACCGACATCATGAACCAGGTGCAGAACCAGCTCAGCGGTGAAGACATCCGTATCAAAATGCGCAACAAGGCTATCAACGGCGGCACAGTCGGTAAGGCCAAGATTGGGTACCTCAACATCCGCAAGGATATCGACGGGCGCATGATCAACAGTGTCGGCCTGGATGAAACGAGAGCGCCGCTCGTGCTCAAGGCCTTTGAACTGTACGCCACCGGGAAATACTCCATCGAGCGGCTGGAGGCGACGATGGCGGACCTCGGATTGACGAGCCGTCGGACAGCTCGATACCCGGAGAAGCCAGTCTCCGCGAGCAGGCTGCATCAGATTCTCAAAGATCCTTACTACGTCGGTTATGTCGTCTACAAGGGGGATGCTTACCCGGGACGTCACGAGCCGATCATCGGACAAGACCTTTTCGATGAGGTCCAGGAGATCATGAGCTCGCGCAGTGGATCAGGCACCAGGGATCGCATTCATAATCACTTCCTCAAGGGGATGATCTACTGCGGCAAATGTCATCGGCAGGGTCGGGAAAGCCGCGTCATCTACACCCAGGCGAAAGGACGCGGAGGCACGGTGCACGAGTACTTCTTCTGTCGTGCTCGGCAGGAAGGAAAGTGCGATCTTCCGTATCTACCTGCCTATCTCGTCGAAGATAGTGTTGCCGAATCCTACGCTCAGCTCGTGCTGGACAAGGACTTCGCGGAGGACATTCGCGCCAGACTCGAAGAAGCCCTTGTTGGTGAACGGCAGGACATAAAGGAGATGTACGCGAAGTACAGGAATCAGCTCAAAGAAGTTGAGGCCAAGGAGAGCCGGCTCGTTGACATTGCGGCCGATGGCATCCTGCCGCAGTCGAAGGTCCGGGAGAAAATGCATGAGCTGCGTGTCCAACGTTCTCGCATCGAAGCCAGCCTGGCGAACATCGGCGAGCAGATCGCGGTAGGGGGTCAGCTTCTGGCCAAGGCGATTGATCAGATCGCCGACCCGAAGTCGTACTACGACAAGGCAACGGACAAGGTCCGACGCCTACTCAATGAATCCTTTTATCACCGCTTCTTTGTGGACCAGGAAGGCTCCGTAGGCACGGACCTCAATCAACCCTTTGCCGACATCTTCGCGGCCCAGGCGGCCTACCGGTCGATCCAACCCGCGTTGGCGATGTCCGTCCATGGATCGACCCAATCGTCCGAACAAGGGGCCATTTTGGGCGTTTCAGGCGTACTTTCCACCCAGTTCCCGGATACCAAAAATGGCGCCGATTTCTCGACGCCATCTCTGTTGTGTCAACTAAAGTCGATCTATTTGAACCATGGTTCAAATAAAGCGACTCTGGTCGGGATGACAGGATTTGAACCTGCGACCTCGTCGTCCCGAACGACGCGCGCTACCAAGCTGCGCCACATCCCGATCCGTTACTTCAAAAGCAACTTCACAAGAGTATCGGATGTCGGCCCGGATGCGAAATCGGGGTTCAGACCAGCGAATCCATCCACGCCCCGTGCAGCTGCGCGAAGCGGCCTCCGCCGCCGATCAGCTGGGCCGGGGTGCCGTCCTCGACGATCCGACCGTCGTGGACCACGAGGACCCGGTCCGCGGTCTCCACCGTGGACAGGCGGTGCGCGATGATGAGGGCGGTCCGGCCGGCGTCGCTGCCGGCACCCTTCAGCAGCCGCGCGAGGCCGGCCTGGACGAGCCGTTCGGAGGGGATGTCCAGCGAGGATGTGGCCTCGTCCAGGATCAGCACGGCAGGCCGGGCCAGGAAGGCCCGGGCGAAGCTGATCAGCTGGCGCTGCCCGGCGGACACCCGGCCGCCGCGCTTGTTGACGTCCGTGTCGTAGCCTTCGGGGAGCGCCCGGATGAACCCGTGCGCGCCCACCGCCGCGGCGGCAGCCTCGATCGCATCGCGGGAGGCCCCGGGCCGGCCGAGCGCGATGTTGTCCGCCACGGTGCCGCTGAACAGGAACGCCTCCTGGGTGACCATCACGACGTTCCGGCGCAGGTCCGCCGTCGCAAGCTCGCGCAGGTCAACGCCGTCGAGCGTGAGGGAGCCGGCCGAGACGTCGTAGAAGCGGGCGATCAGCTTGGCGAACGTGGACTTGCCGGCGCCGGTCTGGCCCACCAGCGCCACCGTCTGGCCGGCAGGGATGTGCAGGTCCATGGTGGGGATGACCACCGGGCCGTCGCCGTAGCGGAATTCGACGCCCTTGAAGTCGAGGGTTCCCTTCGCATCGTGCAGGGCCACCGGGTTCCCGGGCGGCCGGACGGTGGGGACCTCCTGCAGCAGCCCGGAGACCTTCTCCAGCGCCGTCTGGGCGCTCTGGAAGGAGTTGTAGAACATGGCCATCTGGTCCACGGGCTGGAAGAAGCGTTTGGCGGACAGGATCAGGGCCAGCAGCACGCCCACGGCGAGGTCACCGCTGAGCACCCGGAAACCGCCCAAGAGCAACACGACGGCGACGCAGACGTTGCCGATCAGCACCAGGCCGGGCTGGAAGATGCCGTTCAGGTTGATGGAGCGGACCGTTGCCCTGCGGTAGTCCTCGGCGAGGCCGGCATAGCGTGCGCCGTTTTCGGGTTCCCTGCGGAAGGCCTTGACCGCTCGGATGCCGGTCATGGTTTCGACGAAGTGCACGATCAGCCGGGCCGAGACGACCCGGGATTCGCGGAACGCGATCTGCGAGCGCTTCTGGTACCAGCGGGCCAGGAGGTACATCGGCACGCCGGCGGCCAGCAGCAGGAGCCCGCTGCGCCAGTCCAGGGCGAACACCGTCGCGGCGGTCAGCACCATAAACAGCATGCCGGAGGCCAGCGAGCTGATCCCGGAGTCCAGGAGTTCGCGCAGCGTCTCAAGATCCGAGGTCTGCCGGGCGATGATGCGCCCCGAGGTGTACTTTTCGTGGAAGTCCAGGCTGAGCCGCTGGGTGTGCCGGAAGACCCGGACCCGCAGGTCCAGCAGCATCGCCTGGCTCAGCCTCGCCGTCGACGTCACATACAGGGCGGTGAGGCCCGCCGTCGCGACGGCGGCCGCGAGGTAGGCGGCGCCGGTGAGCAGCAGCGGGAGGTTGTCGCCGGCGCTCACGGCGGGCAGGGCCCGGTCGATGCCGAAGGCGATCAGCGCCGGCCCCGCGACCCGAGCCGCCTGGGACAGCACGACGGCGGCAATGGTCAGCCAGAACCGCCGGCGGACCGGGCGGATGAGCGAACCGAGCAGGGCCAGGGAGCGGCGCCGGACGGCCTTGCTCTCGCTCCGGGACAGGTGTGCGTTGTCCTCGTTCGCGGTGCCGAAGGTTGTGCTGCTCATCGGGAGACCTCCTCGGCGCCGAGGCCTGACAGTTCCGAGTCCAGCAGATCGGAGTCAAGGTCGCGCGGCTCCGGATCGAGGCTGGCGATGACATGGCGGTAGTGACGGTTCGCCGCGAGCAGTTCGGTGTGCGTGCCGACCGCGGTGATCCGGCCGCCCTCCAGCAGTGCCACCCGGTCCGCCATTGCCACGGTGGACGGCCGGTGCGCCACGATCAGGGTCGTGGTGTCGGCGAGCACCTCCCGCAGCCTGGTCTCGATACGTTCCTCGGTGTGGACATCCAGGGCCGAGAGCGGGTCGTCCAGGACAAGGACACGGGGACGGGCGGCGATGGCACGGGCCAGGGCGATGCGCTGGCGCTGGCCGCCGGACAGGCTGAGCCCCTCCTCGCCGATCAGCGTGTCCGGGCCGTCCGGCAGCGAGTACGCGAAGTGGGCCTGGGCGACGTCGAGCGTCTGCTCAAAGGACGCCTCGCGTTCCTCGGCCGGCAGGCCGGCCGGGGCGCCGAGCATCACGTTCTCGCGGACCGAGCTGGAGAACAGCGTGGTGTCTTCAAACGCGACGGCGACAACCGTGCGGAGCTCCTCGACGCTGAACTCGCGCAGGTCCACCCCGTCAATGGTGATGGCCCCCTCGGTGACATCGTAGAGCCGGGGAACCAGCTGGAGCAGCGCACTCTTGCCGCTGCCCGTGATGCCCACCAGGGCCATGGTCTCGCCGGGCTCGACCGCCAGGCTGATGCCCTTGACGATCGGTTTGTCCGGGGCGTCCTCGTAGGCGAAGGTGACGCTGTTGAAGCTGAGGGCACCCTTCAGTTCGGCGGGGCGGCGCGGCTGTGCGGGGCTGGTGATGGTGTTCACCGAGTCCATTACCTCGAAGTGCCGGTCCAGCACGGACTTGGCGTTGAGCGCCATGGCCAGCAGCAAGCCGGAAAACTCGACCGGCGTGGCAATCACGGCGGCGGTGGCGAAGAACGCCACGAGGGCGCCGATGCTCAGCTCGCCGGTCGAGGCCAGCAGGACGCCGACGACGAGACCGGCACCGAGGGCCAGCTCGGGCAGGAGGGTGACGACCAGGCTGAAGGTGGCCAGGTGCTTGGCCTTGACGATCTCGGTCCGGCGGAGTTCCTCGGCCTGTCCGTTGAAGTTCTCCAGCGCCTCGCGGCTGCGGCCGAAGGCCTTGAGCACACGGATCCCGTGAACCGATTCCTCGACCGTGGTGGCGAGGTCACCGGCCTGGTCCTGGCTGCGGCGGGCCACCTTGCTGAAGCGGGTGCGGAAGCGGAAGCCATAGACCATGATCGGCACCGCGGCGGCGAGGAAGATCAGCGCGAGCTGCCAGCTCATCGTGAACATCACGACGACGCCGATCACCACGGTCAGGGTGGTGACCACGAGCATGATGGCGCCGAAGGCCATCCAGCGGCGCAGGAAGTTCAGGTCCGTCATGGCGCGGGAGAGCAGCTGGCCGGAGCCCCAGCGGTCGTGGAAGGAGACGGTCAGGTCCTGCAGATGGTCGTAGAGGGACACCCGCATCCGGGTCTCGACCGTGGTGGCGGGATTGATCACGAACTGCCGGCGCAGCGCCACGAGGCCGGCCTCGGTGACGCCGAGGCCCAGAATCACGAGGGAGGCGGTCCAGACCGCGTCCGCGCTGCCGCCGGGCCGGAGCGACTCGTTGACCAACACCCGCAGCACCTGGGGGATGGTCAGGGCCACCACGCTGGCGAGCAAGGCGCTGAGCAGCCCCATGACAAGCCGCGGAAGGATCGGCCGGACGTGGGGATAGAGACGGCTGATGGAGGAGAAAAATGAGGTCTGCTTGGCCATGCCCACTTCTTAAAACTCGGCTGCGAAGGTCGCACGCAGCCGGATGTCCTTTCCTGTAGCAACTACCCTAGGCCATCGGGTGACCTGGTTCACGTGCGGCGTGAGACATCCGCCGGCGCCGGGGGGACATGCCCACCCTCAGGCCCGGGACATGCCCACCCCTGGGCGCGGGGCATGGGCATAATGCCACTATGTCCAGCCGTGGAACCGGGGGGAGGGCATGTCCCGCGGTGGCCGGGGGCCGGACGGGGCGGCGCGGGCGGCCGGGCGGACTCAGGGGCGCGGCGTGAGCGTGAGCAGCACGGCCTCGGGCTTGCAGGCGATCCGGACCGGGGCAAAGCGTGAGGTGCCGATGCCGCCGGAGACGTTCACCGGCGTCGTGCGTCCCTTGCTGTCCCAGTCGTGCAGGCCCTGGGCGCGCCAGGTCGGCAGGTCGCAGTTGGCCACGAGGGCACCGAAGCCCGGGATGCAGATCTGGCCGCCGTGGGTGTGCCCGGCGAGCAGCAGGTCGGCGCCGTCCTCGGTGAAGTGGTCCAGGACGCGCTGGTACGGGGCGTGGATGACGGCGACGCGGAGGTGCGGTCTGCTGTCCTGGCCCTTGGTGCCCCGCGGCCAGCCGGCGTACCGTTCGAGGCCCAGGTGCGGATCATCGACGCCGGAGAAGTCAACGCGCAGGCCCCTGATGATCAGCGACTGGCAGCGGTTGGTCAGGTCCACCCAGCCGCCCATGCCAAAGCTGGCACGGAGCCGCGGCCAGTCCAGCTTGGCGGGGTCCTTGGGCCTTCTGGATGGTCCCAGGAAGTACGACGCCGGGTTCTTCAGCCGCGGGGCGAAGTAGTCGTTCGAGCCGGGGACGAAGACGCCCGGGAACTTCAGCAGCGGGCCCAGCGACTCCAGCAGGGGTTCCACCGCCTGGACGTGGCTGAGGTTGTCGCCGGTGTTGACCACCAGGTCCGGTTCCAGCCCGGCGAGCGAGGACAGCCACGCGGCCTTCCGGTGCTGTCCGGGCACGAAGTGGATGTCGCTCAGGTGCAGTACCCGGATCGGGCCGAAGCCGGCCGGGAGGATCGGCAGGGTCTCCTCGCGCAGGACGAACTGGTTCTTCTCCCACAGCCCGTATCCGGTGGCGGCGGCGCCCGTCACCGCGCCGGCGGCGGCCGCTACGGCGAAGCCGCGCCCGATGCTTCGGACGCGGCTTGCCAGCGGGGTGTTTCCGGTCACGGGTTGGGCTTGTCGCTGTTGCCGGGCTTGTCCGAGGACGTCGGCTCAGGGGCCGGACTGGTCGGCTCGGTCGTCGACTGCGTCGTCGGCCTGGGCGCCGGTGTGGGAGCGGGACCGTTCACCAGGTTCGACGGCGCGGCCGGGAACGGATCAGTGCCGTAGGCCGGCGCCACCTGGGTCATGTAGTTCGAGAACTGCGGGCCCGCGATCATGTAGCCGTCGATGGCCTTGTAGAACTGGCCGTTCAAGGTCAGGTTGCGTCCCGGACGGTCCTGGCCGCCCAGCGCATCGCCAAACCAGGACGCCGTTGCCAGGCCGCTGGTGAAGCCGACCACCCAGGTGGAGTTGTTCGGGTCATTGGTACCGGTCTTGGCGGCAATCGGGAAGCTGGTCCGGGTGGAGATCCGCGGCTTGATCAGGGAGCCGGAACCACGGTTCAGGACTTCCTGCAGCGCGAAGCTCACACCGCGGGCAACTTCCGGCTTGATTGCATCGCGGCAGCTTGTGGCCTGGGCCGGCAGCTGGGCGCCGCTCGCGTCGGTCACCGACTCAATGGCGATCGGCTCGCAGTACGTGCCGTCGTTGGCGAAGGTGGCGAACGCGCTGGCCATGGTCAGCGGCGAGGTCTGGGTCGCGCCGATCAGGTTGGACAGCCGCGTCATGGGAACGGGCTCGTTGGTCTGGCCCGCGTGGATTCCCGCGGCGTCGACGATTTTCTGGATGCCGCAGAGGTCAACCCCCGCCGCCGTGGCGAACGTCATCGTGTTGATGGAGTTCGCCAGGCCGTCAACGACGCTCATGTTCTTGTAGTAGCCCTCTTCGGCGTTCTGCAGGTCGTCGGCGGCGCCGAGCCGCTTTTCCGCCGTGTTGTAGGCGCCGTCCACCGGGGTGGGGCAGGTGTTCTTCCACCGGTAGTTCAGCGGGTACCGGCGGACGGACCCGTTCAAGACGGTGTTCATGGACTTGCCTTCATTGAGCCACGCGGCGAAGGTAAACGGCTTCATCGTGGAACCGGGCTGGAAGCCGCCCAGGCCGCCGAGGTCATTGCCCTGGGCGTCCCGCATGTCGACGTTGAAGTTGATGACGTTGTTGAACTTTCCTTCGGCCTCAAGGAACTGGGTGTTCTGGGCCATCGAGATGATCTTGCCCGAGCCCGGCTGCACGGACACCAGCGAGGCGCCCCACTTGTCCGGGTTCGCCCCGGCGGAGCCTTCAACCTGGGCCTGGGCCACGGCCTGGGCGTTCGGGTCCAGCGTGGTCTTGATGGTCAGGCCGCCGCGGAACACGGTCCGCTCGCGTTCCTTCGCGTCCGCGCCGTAGGCCGGGTTGTTCAGCAGCAGGTGCAGCACGTAGTCGCAGAAGTACGGGGCCGTCGTCGAGTAGGCGCAGCCCTGGCGCGCCGGCGTGACCTTTGTTTCCACCGGAGTGGCCACGGCGGCGTCGTACTCGGCCTGCTGGATCTTGCCCTGGGTCACCATGGACTGGAGCACCAGGTCGCGGCGTTCCTTGGCGTTCTCCGGGTTGTTGATCGGGTCGAAGAACGACGGGCTGTTGACCAGGCCGGCCAGCAGCGCGGCCTGCGGCAGGGTCAGGTCCTTGGCGGTGGTGCTGAAGAAGAATTTGGAGGCGGCCTCGATGCCGTAGGCGTCACGGTTGAAGAACACGATGTTGAGGTAGCCCTCGAGGATCTGTTCCTTGGTGAACTTTTTCTCCAGCGCGATGGCGAGCTTCATCTCCCGAAGTTTGTCGCCGACGCCCTTGTTGACGCCGTTCAGGAGGACCTGGTCGCTCTTGCCCTCGGCCTCGAGGGAGGAGTTGATGACGTTGTTCACGTACTGCTGGGTGATGGTCGACGCACCCTGCCGGTTGCCGCGGGCGGTGCTGACCAGGGCGCGCATGATGCCGGTGGTGTCCACACCGCCGTGCTCGTAGAAGCGGCTGTCCTCAATGGCGATGACCGCGTCCTTGATGTACGGAGACATCTGGTCGAGGGAAACCCTGGTGCGGTTCTCCGCGTAGAGGTTGGCGATCACGCTGCCGTCGGAGGCCAGGATCGACGTCGACTGGCTCGGCGGATCCACCTGCAGCTCGGCCGGCAGGGTCTCGAAAAACTTGATCGATCCGCTGGCGGAGCTGCCGGTGACAGCGGCCGCTGGGACCAGGAGCCCCGCCACCAGGACGCCACAAATGGCGCTCACGCCCAGGAAAAGAAAGATCTTTCCGAGGGTGGTGGCCGTGTCAAATAAAGGGTTCTTACCAGTCGCCATGTTTTCCACTTTACCGGCAACGACTAGGCTTTAGCTCATGACCAAATGGGAGTACGCCACGATTCCGCTCATTATCCACGCCACAAAGCAGATTTTGGACCAGTGGGGTGACGACGGCTGGGAGCTGGTCCAGGTTGTCCCCGGCCCCGATGGAAACGGCCTCGTTGCCTACCTGAAGCGGGAGAAGCAGTAGACATGAGCACCCCCGCATCTGCTGTTCCGGGCGCGTCCGCAGCGTCCGGAACTCCTGCCAACAGCAGCGCCGGAACCGGCGCGTCGTCCGCCGTCGAGCAGCGCCTCGCCGAGCTGGGCCTGGGCCTGCCCGAGGTGGCCGCGCCGGTGGCCGCCTACGTTCCCGCCGTGATCTCCGGGAACCACGTGTACACCTCCGGCCAGTTGCCGTTCATCGACGGCCAGCTTGAGGCGACCGGAAAGGTGTCCTCCGGCACCGAGGGCGCGTCGGACGAGGCCACGGTCTCACCGGAAGCGGCCAAGCAGTACGCCGCCGTGTGCGCCGTCAACGCCCTGGCCGCCGTAAAGAGTGTCATCGGGGACCTGGACCGGATCACGCGGATCGTCAAGGTTGTCGGCTTTGTGTCCTCGGACCCGTCCTTCACCGGCCAGCCTGGGGTCATCAACGGCGCGTCCGAACTGCTCGGCAAGGTTCTCGGCGACGCCGGCCAGCACGCAAGGTCCGCCGTCGGCGTGGCCGTACTCCCGCTCGACTCCCCGGTTGAAGTCGAACTGATCGTCGAATTCGCCTAGAGGGCAGGTCAGTTTCCCTTGCCTCAGTTAGCCCGACGCCTGTTTGCCCTTCCCTCGGATCTTGAGGGGGCGGCCCGCAGCTGGATTGAACACGGCGAGCGGACCCCCCGCAAGCCCCGCCTCGCTTCCTCGGTGGTGCTGCTGCGTGACTCGCCCACGGGTCTGGAGACCTGGCTGGGATACCGGCCCGGCTCGTCACCGCTGGGTGTTCTCGCCTTTCCGGGCGGATCCCTCGAGGCGTCCGACGACGACGCCGTCGGCTGGCTGGGCGCCCCGCCGCAGCATTGGGCCGAGCAGATGGGGACCGCCGACGTCGGGCTGGCCCGCCGCCATGTGGTGGGTGCCATCCGTGAACTGTTCGAGGAAACCGGCATCCTGCTGGCCGGACCGGACCTGTCCACCACAGTGGAGGCGACCTCCACGGCGGAGTGGATGCGGGCCCGGGTGGCGGTGGCGGAGCAGGAGAAGTCCTTCACCGAGGTGCTCGCCAAGCGCGGGCTCTCGGTGCGGACCGACCTGCTCAAGCCCCTGGTCAACTGGCTCAGCCCGGACTTCGCGCACCGCCGCTTCAACACCCGCTATTTCGCGGCGACGGTACCGATGAACCAGCAGCCGTCGCTGCTGGCGACCAAGGGTGTCTGGGGCCGCTGGGTCTGCGCCCGCAAGGTCATCGATGAACGGAACACCACTGCGCTCGGCGACGAGGTGGGCCAGGAGAACACGGTCGGGCGCACGCTGGGTGAGCTCCTCGTGCCCGGCTCCGAGATCATGCTCGAGAAGATGGCCGTGGCGAACGGCTGCATCGCCTACCTGAGCTACAAGCGCAAGGCCCACGTCTACCAGCCGAAGCTTGTCGAGGAACACGGCCAGCTGATGCTCGAGGTCGAGGCGGCCAAGACCGTCGCCGGAGACCCCCAGCGCGAACGCTGACCCCTGCTGGGCCCGCCCCGCCCCGCCCGCTGGACATGCCCAGCGCTGGCACGGACGGTTGGACATGATGGCCTTGTGTTCACTCCTTGACGCGACGGGTGGGCATGTCCCGTGGCCCGCGGGTTCGGGAACGAACATACCCTCCGCTCATCCCGTGCTGCCGCCGGACATGCCCAGCGCTGGCCCGCGCGGTTGGACATGATGGCCTTGTGTCCACTCCTTGGCCCGGGGACTGGGCATGTCCCGCGGGGGGAGCCCAGGCGCCGGGAACGCACATGCCCTCCGCTCATCTAATGCTTCCACCGGACATGCCCAGCGCTGGCCCGCGCGCTTGGACATGATGGCCTTGTGTCCACTCGCTGGCGCGGGGACTGAGCAAGTCCCGCGGGGGGAGCCGGGCGCCAGGCACGCTTAAACAAGGCACGCTTAAACACCGAAGGCCGGCACCGTTTTCACGGGGACGGCCTTCGGTGTGCTGCCAAACGGGCTTAGCGGGAGCGCTGGCGGAGGCGCTGCATGTCGAGGATGACGACGGCGCGGGCCTCCAGGCGCAGCCAGCCGCGCTGCACGAATTCGGCGAGGGCCTTGTTGACGGTTTCGCGGGATGCCCCGACCAGCTGGGCCAGTTCCTCCTGGGTCAGCTCGTGGGCCACCAGGACGCCGTCGGTCGCGGGACGGCCGAAGCGGTCCGCCAGATCCAGCAGCGCCTTGGCTACTCGGCCGGGAACGTCGGAGAAGACGAGGTCGGAAAGGGAATCGTTGGTGCGGCGCAGGCGGCGGGCCAGGGCCTGCAACAGCTGCGCGGAAACCTCCGGGCGGGTGCGCAGCAGGGCATTGAGGCTCTCGTTCTTCAGCCCGGCCAGGCGCGTTTCCGACACGGCCGTTGCCGTGGCCGTGCGCGGGCTCGGATCAAACAGGGCCATTTCGCCGAACAGCTCGCCCGGGCCTAGGATGGCGAGCAATGACTCCCGGCCGTCCGGGGACGTGCGTCCGAGCTTAACCTTGCCGGAGACGATGAAGTAGAGCTGGTCGCCCTGGTCGCCTTCCCGGAATACCGAGGCTCCGCGTGAGAGGTCCACTTCGGTGAGTTCGTCCGTCAGCAAACGGAACGCCTCGTCGTCGAGCGTGGCGAAAAGGGGTGCGCGGCGCAATACCTCGATATCCATGAAAACTCCTGACTAACTGTGTCGGCTGGGGCGCTTCAGCCATTGTTTCAGAATTTTGGAGCTTCTGTGACGCACTTGGCACCGAAACGCGGCAAACGTCGTGGTCGGGCGGGAGTATGCCCAGCTGCCGCCGCCGCCCGCGCTCGGCAAACTGTCAGCCGGCGCCGGTAGAATTGGGGCTTACCTGCCACTCAAGGAGCACTGGTGTTCGGCTTGACCATCTTGGACCTCGTGTTGATTCTGACGCTGCTGTCCTACCTGTTCCATGGCCTGCGCAACGGCTTCCTGGTCACCGTCGGCGGTATCGCCGGGTTTGCGGCAGGCGCCGTGGCCGCGTTCGTGTCCGTCCCGATTGTCAGCGGCCTCGTGGAGGACAGCGGCTGGCGCCTCACCGCGATCATCGCCACCACCGTGCTGCTGATGGTGCTGGGGCACGGGCTGGGCACAGCGATCGGCCGCCGCGTCCGCAGCGTGGTTAAGATCAGGCCGCTCCGGTCCATGGACCGGGTCGCCGGCGGAGGTGTCAACGTGGTGGTCTCCGCCCTGGTCATGTCGATGCTGGCGTTCAGCCTCGGTGCGCTCGGCGTTCCCTTCGTGTCCCAGCCGCTCGCCGATTCCAAGGTAATCCGTTTCATTGACGGTGTGACCCCCGTGCCGGTGAAAGCGTCGATGGCCGAGCTGCGGTCCGCCGTGATCGGCGGGGGCATCCCGACCCTGTTCGAGGGTATCGGCCAGGGCCAGCCGGTGGCTGTCCCGGATGCCAGCACTGACACTCCTGCCCTGAACAAGGCCGCGGCTTCGGTCCTGAAGATCGCCGGGACGGCCTACCAGTGCGGACAGAACCAGACCGGAACGGGTTTCGTGGTGTCGCCCGGCCGGGTTGTGACAAACGCCCATGTGGTCGCCGGCGTTCCCGAACCGGTCGTGGAGATCCCCGGCGGCGGCGCCCTGCCCGGGCGTGTAGTGTACTTCGACAGCCAGCATGACCTCGCCGTCGTGGCAGTGGACGGTCTCCGCGCCGCCCCGCTGCCGCTCAGCGCCGACCTGCCCGGCGGCAGTCCGGCCGCGTTCGCCGGCTACCCGCACGGCGGCCCGTTCCAGTCCAAACCCGCCACCGTGCAGGACATTGCGACCGTGCTGGTGCCGGACATCTACGGCAGCAACCCCGCCCCTGAGGACGTGTACCGAATTGCCGGGGACGTCCAGCCGGGCAACTCGGGCGGCCCGCTGCTGACCACCGACGGCCAGGTCGCGGGCGTGATCTTCGCCAAGGCCACGGAGGAAGCGTCGCTGGGCTACGCCATCACCATGACGGACCTGGGACCCGTGGCCGCCCAGGCCGCGGGCCTCGGCCGTGCCGTCTCCCCGGGCCAGTGCATCCAGAAATAGCAGAGCCGAAGGACCCGGCCCGGCAGCTTGGGGGGTGGCCGGCTAGAGCCATTCCAGGCTCTGGCCGTGCGGGCCGGTGATCGCGGCGGGCCGGCCGTTGTGCAGCAGCAGGAAACGGCCGCGGAGCCGGGAGTCGTCCATTTCGGGGACCACGCTGGAGCCATCCGGCTGGATGATTACTGTGTGCCCTTCGTTGGAGAGCCAGTGGCAGCCGCGTTCGGCGGCGAGCCGCGACATCGTGGCGCGGAACTGGTCCCTGGCCTCCGCGTCGAGGTAGCCCAGAACAGCGCTGTGGAAAACCACCAGCGTCGCGTCCGACGGCGCCTGCGCGGCGAGGGCGGGGAGCCGGTCATTGAGGTCCCCGGCCACCAGGAGCGGCGGTTCAGCCCGGGCGATGGCGATCGCCTGGCGCAGCCGTTCGCGGCGGAAGTCCTGCTCCGGCCAGACCAGCGCTTCGAGCCAGGCGACGTCGTCGGGATTCCCGACGTCGAGCGGGTTTAGGTCGATCCCGGCACGCCACACCACCTGCGGGAGTTCCGCCGGGAGCGGGACCGGGCCGGTGACCGCACAGCCCAGAACCGGGTAACTTCCGGGGGCAGCGCCGGCCGGGGCCAGCCGCGTGGCCTCGGCGCCGGCGTCGTACTCATAGCCGTAGCGGTCCGGAAAGAGGGCGAGCCCGGCGGAGGCCCCGACCTCGAGGAGCGCGAGCGGGCGCCCGTCGGCGGCGATCTGCGCCAGGGACGGCAGCAGGGTGGCGCAGCGCCCGGCCTCGTTGGTCTGGGTGGCGCGGCTGAGCACGATCCGCGAGACGTCGTCCCAGTGTGCGTCCAGGAACTCCCGGAAGTCCGGGTACGGGCTGATCCGTGCGCCAAGGAAGCGGGCGGCCGCGAGCATCAGCAGGGGCTGGCGCTTGGTGTACGGCCACTGGTCGATCCGCCGGATCAGCTCCGGGTCATCCGCGATGCGCACCGACCATTCCGCGTAACACGCGGAATTCCCCGGTGCGTCGACGGTGCCGAAGTGCCGGTACCACTCATCGGTGGCCGATTCCCCGGTGGCCGGTTCCCCGCCGCCGGGATCAGCGCCGCCGCGATCAACGGGGGACATGCTCAGTCCCGGCTGGCCTGCAGGCCGGCGAGATACTCGATTGCGAACCGGTAGCCCAGGATCCCTGCGCCGGCAATCACCGCCTTGCTGATGTCCGAGAGGTACGAATGGTGCCGGAACTCCTCGCGGGCATGGACATTCGTGATGTGGACCTCGACGGCGGGCAGTTGCACCGCGGAGATGGCGTCCCGGATGGCGACCGAGGTGTGCGTGTAGGCACCGGCGTTGATGACGATGCCGAGGGCCGTGCCGCGGGCGGCATGGATGGCGTCCACAAGCGCGCCCTCATGGTTCGACTGGAAACACTCGACGTCCAGACCGTGCGCGGCACCGGTGTCCTTGGCGAGCTGTTCGACGTCGGCCAGGGTGGCGGTCCCGTATTTCTCGGGTTCGCGCGTGCCGAGCAGGTTCAGGTTGGGTCCGTTGAGGACCAGGATGGTGCCGCGGCCGGCGCCGTCGGTGGTGGCTTCGCTCATGCCTGCCAATGTATCGCGTTGCGTTGCGGGCTGCGCCCCGGCCGCCGAAACGGCGCGCAGATGACAGCCCGGAGCAGCCCGCCGGCTCTGGAACGCACACGCTGCCCTGCCTAGACTGAAAGGACCATCGTGCGGAGCTCCCGTACTGGTGAGCCCGCGCGGAAAGCCCGATCTCGGAGCACATCATGCGCAACATTCATGCAGGAAAATCAATCCGCCGGCTCGCCGTGGGAATCATCGCCCTTGGGGCGTTTCTCGTGCCGGCGCCTCTGGCCACCGCATCCGGAGCGGACCGGGATGGCCGGTCCCCGGTGATCACGCTGCCCGGCGCCACCGGTGCCGAGGGCATCGCCGCAGCCGGCGGCAGCACGTTTTTCGCCGGCGACTTGCTCAACGGCAACATCTTCCGGGGAGATATCGACGAAGGCAAGGCAAAACTGTTTATCGAAGCGCCGGCCGGCCGGGCCGCCGTCGGGATGAAGGTCGACCGGGACAACGATCTTCTCTTCGTCGCCGGCGGCGCCACCGGCCAGGCCTATGTGTACGACCTGGAGACGAAGAAAACCGTACAGGTCTACGATCTCGCCCCGGCCGGAGCCAGCTTCATCAACGACGTCACCCTGACCCGCGACGGTGCGTGGTTCACGAACTCCCGCGCCGGTGAACTCTACCGGATTCCGGTCAGCCGCGACGGGACGCCGGGCGACATCCGGACCCTGGCGCTCGACGCCCCCGCCGGCACCGTGGACGAGGGATTCAACCTCAACGGCATCGCCGCCGCCGATGACGGCGGCACGCTGATTGTCGGCCACTTCGGCCGCGGAGCGCTGTACGCCGTGGACCCGGACGACGGATCGAACAAGGCCATTGACGTCACGGACTCCTCCGGGGCCCCGGTCACCGTGACGAACGTGGACGGCATCGTCATCCGGGACAACACCCTTTGGGCCGTGCAGAACTTCCTGAACCAGGTCAGCAGGATTGACCTGAACGGGTCGCTGGGCCAGGGCGAGGTGCAGGAAGTCATCACGAGCCCGTACTTCGACATCCCGACGACGGCGGCGCTGTTCGGCGATACGCTCGCTCTCGTCAACGCTAAGTTCACGACGCCGGCAGCAACCAGCTTCGAGGCGGTCCTCGTCAGGGCCTGCTCCGGCGGCTGAGAACCCGGGCTCAGCTGAAACGCGTCAGCTGAGCCCGGGCTAACCGACGCTGCTACTTCCGGAGCGACTGCGCGATCTGGGCCATCACGGTGTTGTCGGCCAGGGTGGTGGCGTCGCCGACCTCGCGGCCTTCCGCGACGTCCTTGAGCAGGCGGCGCATGATCTTGCCGGAGCGGGTCTTGGGCAGTTCGGGCACCACGAGGATGGTCCTGGGCTTGGCGATCGGCCCGATCTCCTTGCCGACGTGGTTCCGGAGTTCCTGCACGATCGCGTCGCCGGTGTCCACTGCGTCGCCGCGCAGGATCACGAACGCGACGACGGCCTGCCCGGTGGTCTCGTCCGCGGCGCCGACGACGGCGGCCTCGGCGACCGCGGGGTGGGACACGAGGGCGGATTCGATTTCGGCGGTGGAGAGGCGGTGGCCGGAAATGTTCATCACGTCATCGACCCGGCCGAGCAGCCAGATGTCGCCGTCCTCGTCCTTCTTGGCGCCGTCCCCGGCGAAGTACATGGTCTCGAAGCGGGACCAGTAGGTTTCCTTGAACCGCTCCGGGTCGCCCCAGATGCCGCGCAGCATGGCCGGCCACGGCTCGCGGATCACGAGGTAGCCGCCGGAGCCGTTGGGCACCGACTCGCCGGCTTCGTCCACCACGTCCACGGCGATGCCGGGCAAGGGGACCTGGGCCGAACCGGGTTTCGTGGCCGTGACGCCGGGCAGCGGGGCGATCATCTGCGCGCCGGTTTCGGTCTGCCACCAGGTGTCCACGATCGGGGCCGGGGTTTCCTTCCGCTCACCGTTCTTGCCGGCGTTGCCGCCGATGACCTCGCGGTACCACATCCACGCTTCGGGGTTGATGGGTTCGCCGACGGAGCCCAGGACGCGGATCGAGGAGAGGTCCGATTTCGCCGGGATCTCCTTGCCCCACTTCATGAACGTCCGGATGGCCGTGGGGGCGGTGTAGAGGATGGAGACCTTGTACTTCTCCACGATCTCCCACCAGCGGCCCTGGTGCGGGGAGTCCGGGGTGCCTTCGTACATCACCTGGGTGGCGCCGTTGATCAGCGGGGCGTAGGCGACGTACGAGTGCCCGGTGATCCAGCCGACGTCGGCCGTGCACCAGTAGACGTCGGTTTCTGGGTGCAAGTCGAAGACGGCCTTGTGGGTGTAGGCGGTCTGGGTGAGGTAGCCGCCGGTGGTGTGCAGGATGCCCTTGGGCGTGCCGGTGGTCCCGGAGGTGTAAAGGATAAAGAGCGGGTGCTCGGAGTCGTGCCCGACGGCGGCGTGCTCGGCGGAGGCGGTCCCGACCGTGTCCGCCCACCAGTGGTCGCGGCCGTCATGCCAGTCGACGTCCTGGCCGTTGCGCTTGACGACGACGACGTTCTGCACCGTGTGGCCGCTGCCGTTGCCCTCGTGGGACAACGCCTCGTCGACGGCGGATTTGAGCGCACTGGGCTTGCCGCGGCGGTAGGTGCCGTCGGCGGTGACAACCAGCTTGGCTTCGGCGTCGTCGATCCGGGAGCGGAGCGCCTCGGCGGAGAAGCCGCCGAAGACCACCGAGTGGATCGCGCCGATCCGGGCGCAGGCCAGCAGCGTGATGACGGCCTCCGGAATCATCGGCAGATACACGGCCACCCGGTCGCCCTTGGCGACACCGAGGGACTCGAAGGCGTTGGCGGCCTTCTTGACCTCCTCGGTGAGCTGGGCGTACGTGTAGGTGCGGGTATCGCCCGGTTCGCCCTCGAAGTAGATCGCCACGCGGTCGCCGTGGCCGTTTTCGACGTGGCGGTCCAGCGCGTTGTAGGCGGCGTTGACCTCGCCACCGACGAACCACTTCGCGAACGGCGGCGTGGACCAGTCCAGCGCCTGGCTGAAGTCCTTGCTCCAGCTCAGCAGCTCGCGGGCCTGCTTCGCCCAGAAGGCGGGCCGGTCGGCGTCGGCCTCGGCGTAGTCCGCGGCGGTGACCACCGCGTTGGCGGCGAACTCGGGAGAAGGGGCGAACTTACGGTTCTCCTGCGACAGGTTTTCGAAGGCATCGCGCTGGAGAGCCTGCGCCGTCGTGGAGCCGGGGGTCTGCTGGGACATGGTGAACCTCATCATTCATCGATCCGTGCTGCGCGGGGCATCCGTTCCGCCGCAGCGCCGGGCCGCTTGCGCGTCGTCGGGCATCGGCTGGTCACGGACGTACCGCAAAGAGCTGTTCCGAAATACACACTAACGCCTGTGCAGCATCCGACGTGTGCCGCGTCACACAGTGAACCGTGAGCGGTGTTTGTTAAGCGCCGAATGGTTGTTGGGCGCCCTGCCGGGGCTCTGGTGCTGGCGACCCTACTTCGTCACAATGGGGCCAAGGCTACGCAACCGCATAGGGGGAAAGGGCCGTGAGACTTTGGGGCCGGGCGCCGGATAACCACTGGCCGGATGGCATGTCCATCCGGGTGGAGGACACCCCGCACCATCGATCCCTTGATTCCGCCGTTCTGGCAGGCGGAGTACGGCTGGGGGCGTTGCGGGCAACAGCCGGCACCAGGCCGTCGCAGGCAACCGGCGAGTCATGAACCAGCCCTCAGGAAAACGACGGCGGATGCGGGCGCTGGCCTGCATCCTTGCGACCGGCGTCGTGCTCGGTGCGGCGGGCTGCGCCGGCCCGCCGAGCGCGGCCGACCGCAGCTACCGCGGAGTGGTGGCGTCGCCCTCCGTCACGCCGGGCGCCTCCCCTGACCCCTCGACGACGGCGGTCCCCGGGCCGCCGGGTCTCGGGACCCCGCTGGCGGCCTGGCTGGAGAAGCCCCGGCGGTTCGGCGTCACCCTGTGGGGAAGCTCCAGCTGCCCGGCCGTCCCGACCCGGATCGAGGCGACCGCCCGCGATCGGGTGACCATCAGCTTCGAACAGGCCGGGGACAAGGCCTGCACCGCTGACCTTGCGCCAATGACGCATGAGTTCACGGTTCCGACCGGCGCGGACACGGTTCCGCTGACGCTGATCCTTGTCGACGGCCAGGGTATGACGATGCACACATTCGTGCTGGAATGACGGGGTTGGGGGCGCCGGCACAGGAAATCCCGGGCCCCCACTTCGTGCCCCTGTCCCCGGCTTGTCAGCTAGTGATCGGCCTGCCACTTGACTAGGCTGAGATGAAGTTGTGACATCCGATGGAGGCGACGGGACCGCTCGCGGTCCCCGCTCGGCCTGCTGTTAGACGGTGCTGTCCAGAGTGCCGCCATGCTAAGGAGAACCGAATGAACGAGCACACAAACGGGCAGCCCCGGCCGCCCGCCCAAAGCCAGGGCAACGGCAGCGCGAACCAGCCTGCCGGCTACGGGGAAGCCCCCCGTTTCACGGTGGACAAGGCAAACGGCCGGACGGCCGGCAAGAAGAACGAGGCGGTCCTCGGTCCGTTCACCGTCCGCGATCTCACGGTTTTCGGCTCGACGCTTATTCTGTTTATTGCCTCGCTGATCCCGATGTTTGCCGTCCGCTACAACCTGTGGAACCTTGGCAGCTTGTTCTTCCTGGGGCTCGGAATCCTGCTGCCGGTGGTCGTGGCGGCACTGTTCGTGGCGCGCCGGCTCAGCCCCGAAACGAAGCTTCGGATCGGCTCCCTGTCGGTGGACCAGTTCGGTTCCGTGGTGGCGTCGTTCGCCGTCGCGTTCTTCTTCCTGGCCGTCGCGGGCGCCTATGTTCCCAGCATGTTGCTGGCCCTCGTCGGAGCGCTCGGGCTTTTGGCGGCCACCGTGCTGGGCCGCCTGATCCCCTTTTTCGCCGGTGATTTCCTGGACCGCGCCGAGGTCCCTGCCCATGTCGTGGCCCGTGAGTCGGCGGTCCCCGCCCGCAAGCCCCACGCCCCGAAGGCAGCGAAGGAAGCCAAGGATGAACATGCCCCGAAGGCTGCCGGCACCAACCCGGTGTCGGGCTGGGCGAAGCGGATGACCGCGGGCGGAAAGTCCGACGCCGCAGGCTCGGCGGGTGCCGCCGGTGCAGCTTCAGTGGCGGGTGCCGCAGCTTCGGACGCCGCAGCAGCGGCAGGCCGCCCTGCAGCATCGACGCCGGCCGCAGCACCGGAGACTCCGGCCCGCACTGCCGCGCCCACCCCGGTCGTCGGTTCCCCGGAAACCCAGGCCGCGGGCATCGTGCCCGCCGCGTCTGCAGCGGCGGCACCGTCCGCCGCCGAGCAGACCCAGGCCGCCGCCTTCGTGCCTCCGGCCGGGACTGCGTCCGCAGAGAAAGCCCCGGCCAACGGGCAGGTTCCTCAGGCGCAGGCCCGGGCCGCCGCGGCGGCTGAGGACACCCGCGCCGCCGAAGTCCCTGCGCCCTCGGGCTATGCCCCCACCACGGTGAACCCCCAGGTGCGCCAGCAGGAGCCGATCGGCGCCACCGTCGACCCGGCCAGCCGCCCCGAGGAACATGAGGTCCAGACCGTCCACGAGGCATTCTGGTTCGCCGTCGCCCAGCCCCGCACGGCCGTGGACGAGCACAGCGGCGCACCGGCCTTCGTGATTGAGCCCGGCGGCTGGGTGCTCGCTCTCGAGGACCGGGGACACGAGTTCCTGGTCCAGCACACCGACGGCCGGGTGGGCCTGCTCCGCGATCTCAGCAACATCGAACGCGGTTAGCCAGCCCCGTGGCCATCGAGTCCAGCAATCCGGCAACCCGCAGCACCCCGGGTGCCCATAGTGCCGGTCCCCAAGGAGCAGGTGCCAAAAGAACAGGTGCCAAAAGCGCCGGTCCCAAAAGCGCCGGTCCCAGGAGCGTGGGCGCGGGGGCCGCCGGGGAGTCGCTGCTGGGCCTGAAACGCCGCGCCCGCCGGATCAACCGGGCGCTTGCGGAACAGTACCCCTATGCCCACGCGGAGCTCGATTTCCGCAGCCCGTTCGAGCTGGTGGTGGCCACGGTGTTGTCCGCGCAGACCACGGACGTCACCGTCAACCAGATCACGCCCCTGCTGTTCACCCGCTATCCGGACGCGCGGAGCATGGCGGAGGCGGACCCGGCCGAGCTGGAAACCATCATCAAACCCACCGGATTCTTCCGCGCCAAGACCAGGAACCTGATGGCGTTGTGCAACCGGCTCGTGGATGAGTACAACGGCGAAGTGCCGGGCCGGCTGGCCGATCTGGTGACGCTTCCCGGCGTCGGGCGGAAAACCGCGAACGTGGTGCTCGGGAACGCGTTCGGCGTCCCCGGGATCACCGTGGATACGCACTTTGGCCGGCTCGCGAACCGGTTTGGCTGGACCGAGTCAGATGATCCGGTGAAGATCGAAGCCGACGTCGGCGAGCTGTTCGAGCCGAAGGACTGGACCATGCTCTCGCACCGGGTGGTGTTCCACGGCCGGCGCGTGTGCCATTCCCGGAAGCCGGCCTGCGGCGCCTGTGCGGTGGCGAACTGGTGCCCGAGCTACGGGATGGGGGAGACAGACCCGGAAAAGGCGAAGAAACTGCTGAAGTACGAGCTGGCCCCGGGGCAGGAGGAGCTGCTGTCAAAGCTTCTCGCGGAAACGCATCGTGCCGCGGAAATCCGGATGGAATCCCAGAGGAGGCCGCTGTGACGGCCCGTCAGGACCTCATCGACCTGGTGGCCGCCGTGGAAGCCGGAACGGCGCCGTCGCCCGACCCGCGCTGGCGGGAACTCGTCGTCGAGCCCGGGGAACGGGTCCGCCGGGCGGCCGTCCTGATGCTGTTCGGCTCCCTCGACGCCGTCCCGGCGACCTCAGTCAAACTCCTCGCCCCGGCTGATCTGGATGTCCTGCTGCTGCAGCGGGCCCAGACCCTGGATGACCATCCGGGCCAGGTCGCCTTCCCTGGCGGCGGCATCGACCCGGGGGAATCCGTCATCGGCGCCGCCCTGCGGGAAGCGGAAGAAGAAACCGGGCTGGATCCGACTGGTGTCGAGGTCCTCGGCGTAATGCCGGAACTCGCCCTTCCCCGCGGCAACTTCCTGGTGACGCCGGTTCTGGGCTGGTGGGCGTCCCAGTCCCCGGTGCGTGTCGTGGACTACGGCGAGTCCGCCCAGGTTTTCCGCGTCCCGGTCCGGGACCTGCTCGACCCGGACAACCGCGTGATGGCCACCGTGACCCGGGCCGGGCAGACGTTCCAGAGCCCCGCTTTTACCGTCAACGACGTGGTGGTCTGGGGCTTCACCGGGATGATCCTCAACCAGCTTTTCGACCAGCTGGGGTGGGCAGTCCCGTGGGACCGCACCAGCCTGCTCGATGTCGACACCTGGAGCAGGCTTGACGGCTGAGCCGGAAGGTCCGGGCCTTGCCGTTGGACCCTCCGCCTAAACCCTGGTCCTAACTGGTAGCCAGCCTGGCGGCCGGCCGCTTGGTGCGTCCCTTGGACGTGTCGACGACCAGCCCGGTCGCGGCGTTCTCCCGCACGGCCTTGATGCCCGCGGCAGCCGCCTTGATGGTGTTGAACAGTGGTGAAACGGCGACTACCGTTCCGTCGGATGCCGTCAGCTTGAAGAAGTACTTCTTCTCGCCGGCCTCGGCGATCTCAAAAATTCCAGCCAATGTATTGCCTCCCCAAGGAATATGCGTCTTTGCATGGCCAGCAAGGTATCGGATCACTGGCCGGCCTTTCCGAGAGTAACCGCCGTCACACGGTCGCGCAACGCTACCGGCAGGTAGGTTACGGCGGGCGATGCGGGACGACTATTTAGCGTGGTCGTACGAGTCCACGACGGCGACGCTCACCGGGAATTCCACCGGGATTTTGCCGAACAGCAGTTCCTTGGCGGCATTCGCGGCTTCCTCGATGGCGCGCACGCAGGCGGTCACGGCGGCCTCGGGGCAGTGCACCATGACTTCGTCGTGCAGGAAGAAGACCAGTTCCCCGGCGGGGGTGCCGTCCGCACGCAGGGCGCGCAGCCGGCGTCGAAGTTCCGCCAGCCAGCAGGCCGCCCAGTCCGCCGCGGAACCCTGGACCACGAAGTTGCGGGTGAACCTGCCCCGGGAGCGGGCGATCGAGTCGGCTCGGCGCTGTTCCTCGGCGCTGGTCGACTGCTGGCTTTGCAGCCAGCGGTCGGACGGCGGAGGGCTGCTACGGCCCAGCCGTGACGTGACCGTCCTGCCAGCCTCGCCTTCGCGGGCCGCATGTTCCACGAAACCGACCGCCCGCGGATAGGTGCGGGTCAGCTGGGGCATCAGGCGCCCGGACTCGCCGGTCGTTGCCCCGTAGATCGCCCCGAGCAGCGCCACCTTCGCCTTGGCGCGGTCGCCGCCGAAACCCTGCGCGGCGATGCCGGCATACAGGTCCTTGTCCCGTGCGGCTTCGGCCATTCTGGCGTCCTGGGCCAGCGCCACGAGCACGCGGGGCTCAAGCTGCGAGGCGTCGGCGACGATCAGCTTGTGCCCCGGATCGGCGTGCACGGCGCCGCGGATCTGCCGCGGAATCTGCAGCGCCCCGCCGCCGCGGGAAGCCCAGCGGCCGGAGACCACGCCGCCCACCACATACTCCGGCTGGAACCGGCCGTTCTTCACCCACGCATCCAGCCACACCCAGCCGTTGGCGGCATGCAGGCGGGAGAGTTTCTTGAAGGCCAGCAGCGGCTCGATCGCCGGGTGGCTGGATTCCTTCAATTCCCACTGCCGCGTGGTCTTCACTTCGATGCCGTTCCGGTGCAGGGCGCGCATCAGCTCCTGCGGCGAATCCGGGTTCAGCGAGGGGGAATCCAGCAGCTGCCGCAGTTCGGCGGTGAGTGCCTCCAGCTTCGCCGGACGGTGGCCAGCGGCAGGCCGAGGACCGAGGTAGCCGGCCAGGATCTGCTCATGCAGTTCCTCGCGCCACGGCACGCCGGTGTGCTGCATTTCGGCCGCGATCATGGCCCCGGCGGACTCGGCCGCGAGCAGCAGCTGCAGGCGCTGCCTGCGGTTCCCGCCGTGGCGTTCGGCGCCGGGACCTTCCGCCTGACTCAGGGCCTCCTGCTGGGCGGCGTACTCCGCGCGGAGATCCTCGGGGCTGTGCCGGGGTGTTTTGCGCAGGCCGGGATCGTCGAACAGGGCGCCCTGGTCAGCCGGCGGGGGAGGCGGCTGCAGCGCCCGCGGGGGCTGCAGCTCCTCGTCCTGGGTCAGTTTCTCTGCGTTCTGCGCATACGCGGTGTGGGCGGTGAACTCCGAGTGCGCCAGGATCGCGCCGCACAGGGTCAGGTCATAGCAGCGTTCCAGCTCGACGCCGGCGGCCAGCAGCGCTGGGTACCAGTTCTGTGTGCGGTGCCAGATCCAGCGCGGCCGCCGCTGCTCGAGGCCACGCACGACGCCGGTCAGCTCGGCGGAGCTGACGATCCGCGGTACGGGCGTTGCCGGGTGCGGCGTGCCGTCCGCAGTGAGTTCCTGGAGGGCTGCGCCGTCGGCGTGGGCGGCGAGCAGCAGGTACATAGGGTCAATTCTGCCCTGCCGGGCGGGTTTAGTAAGTCATGGGCCGGCCATGTGCTGGCCGCCTGCGTGGCGGGTGCTGGTGCACGGCTTGTCCACATAGCGGCCGGCGCGGGTTATGGCCGGTTCCCGGGGCGGGAAGAGTGGCCACATGAGCAGGCACCAGCTATCGACCTCCGGCCCTGATCCCCGAGCCGGCCTCCTGCCGGGAGCGGCGGAGGCCGGGGGATTGGGCGGCGGGTTGGGCAGCGGCCCGGACGCCGCGCCGGGGGCTGCGCGATGGCTGCCGGAGGAGTCCTCGGAGACGCTGTTGGTTACGGGTTCCGAGGAGCTGCGCGGTGAAGTGGAACGTGTGGTGGCGGCGTCCGGCGGCGGCCTGCGCACGGTGCGGAACATCCGGGAGGCGGCGCCGTTTTGGGACACGGCGGCGGTGGTCCTGCTCGGCAGCGACATCCCCGACGTGCCGCCGCGGGGGCGATCGCCGGCCGTCCTCGTGGGCCTCCAGGGGGACGGCGACGGTCTGTGGCACCTGGCGGCGGCCCTTGGGGCTGAACGGGTCGCCGTGTTGCCCGATGCCGCGTCCTGGCTCGCCGAGTACCTCACCCGCTCCCGCACGCCTGAGTCCGGCGGAACAGTCCTCGGCATTGTCGGGGGCTGTGGCGGCGCGGGGGCCAGCACGGCCGCGGTCTGGCTTGCCCACGCTGCCGCCCGGGAGGGAATGCGCGTCCTGCTCGTGGACGGCGACCCGTGGGGCGGGGGTCTGGAGCTGGTGCTCGCCGCCGAGGAAACCCCCGGTCTCCGCTGGCCGGACCTGGCTGACGCGAGCGGCATGATCGATCCCCGCCAGCTCGCTGATTCCCTGCCCCTCGCCGGCGGGTTCCCCTTCCTTTCCTGGCCCGGGAACAAGGAACGCCACCACGGAGTGGATCACGCCGTCGTCGCCGGCGTCCTGGACGCCGGCCGGCGCGGCTTCGAGCTCGTCCTCGTGGACATCGGCCGGGGACGGGAAGCGCTAAGGACATTCGCCTGGGACTGCGACCGGATCGTTGTCGTCGCGCCCGCGCTGCTGCGCGCGGCCGTGGCAACGGCCCGGCTCCTGCAGGACCTTCCCGCGGTGGATACCGTGCTGGTGGTGCGGGGCAAACCAGGGTCCGCGCTGGACGCCGGGTTGATTGCCGAGTCCGTCGGGTTGCCGCTGGCCGGGATGGTTCCGGACGTCAGGCGTGCCGCCGCCGCGACGGAACTCGGGCGCCTGCTGGACACCTCGCGGCAGCGTAATGTGCGGCGGTTCACCGGAAGCGTGCTGGACTTCGGTGCGGGTGCCTCAGGATGAGCGCCCATTCCGCACCGGGCCCCCCGGACGGTGCTGCTGGTCCGCGCTTCCGGCCGCCGGCCCGCGCCTCCGTCGACGCGCGGCTGCTGGAATCCGTCCGCGAATCGGTGATGTCCGACGCCGGGCCGGTGACGCCGTCGCGCGTGGCCGCCGCCGTGCAGGCGAGCGGACGACTGCTGGGGACCGCGGGCGCCCTGGCCGCGGTCGAGGGGATCAGCGCGGAACTGAACGGTCTCGGACCCCTGCAGGTGCTGGTCCGGGACCCGGCCGTGACAGACATCTTCGTCAACGGCCCCGGGTCCGTCTGGCTGGACCGCGGCGGCGGACTCGAGCGGGCACCCGTGGCGTTTTCCGGTGAACCGCAGGTCCGGGCGCTGGCGGCCCGGCTGGTGTCCGCCGGCGGGCGGCGCCTGGACGACGGTTCACCCTGCGTCGATATCAGGCTCGACGGCGGCTTCCGGGTCCACGCCGTCCTGCCGCCGATCTCCACGACGGGGACACTCCTGAGCATCAGGATCCGGCGGGAACGGGTCTTCTCGATGGACGAGCTCGGGCGGGGCGGGATGTTCGGGTCATTCGTGCGGACCGTGCTGGAAAGGATGGTTGAGCGCCGTTTGAGTTTCCTGATCAGCGGAGCCACTGGCTCGGGGAAGACAACCCTGCTCGCTACGCTCCTTGGCCTGTGTTCGCCGGGCGAGCGGCTGGTGCTGATTGAGGACGCCTCGGAGCTGAACCCGGTCCACCCGCACGTCGTTTCGCTGGAGGCCAGGCACGGAAACCTGGAAGGCGGCGGCGTTGTGGATTTGGGCGAGCTCGTGCGGCAGTCGCTGCGGATGCGGCCGGACCGGCTGGTGGTGGGGGAGTGCCGCGGAGCCGAGGTGCGCGAGCTGCTGGCTGCCATGAACACCGGTCACAGCGGAGGAGGCGGAACCATCCACGCCAACACGGCCGCCGACGTGCCGGCCAGATTAACGGCGTTGGGGGCGCTGGCCGGGATGGGGCAGGACGCCGTCCGGCTGCAGGCGGTCAGCGCCCTCGACACGGTGGTCCACGTGGAAAGGCTCAACGGCGCCCGGACCGTGGCCTGCATCGGTGTCCTGGACGACAGCCCGGCGGGCCTGGTCGTCGGCTCCGCACTGGACATTTGTGCCGGGGACGTCCGTGTCGGGCCGGCCTGGCCCCGGCTGGCCGTCCGTCTTGGATTGGACCCCGGCGCGGGGGACCCGGCGTGACCGCCCTGCTCCTTGGCCTCCTGGTCCTCGCCGTGTTCCTGGCGCTGGCGCCCGCGGGGGCGCCGCGCCGCCGGATTCGAGCGGCGCTGGCTGCCGGGCGGGGTGTTCCGGCCGCCGCTTCCCCGGCGGGCCCTGCCGGGCTGCCCGGATGCCGGCGCCGGAACGCGCCGACGGTTTCGATGACCCTCCTTGTGCAGCAGATGGCGGCTTTGCTCAAGGGCGGCCGTACTGCAGCGCGGCTCTGGGATGAGCTGTGGCTCCTGCATGTGGGCGACCGCTCCGGGTTGTGGCCCGGAGTACTGACTGGGATCCCGGGGGCGATGCCCGGGGACGGACCTTCCGGCCGCAGCCCGGGGCTGGCGCCAGGATCGGTGCGGCGGCTGGCTGCCGCCCGCGGGGCAGCCATGCGGGGTTCTCCCGTCGCGGCCGCAATCCGCTCCGGTGCCGCCGACGTGTCCGGCGGAACCGGTGCCCGGCCGCCCGGGGACAGCGAGTCCGGCGAGGATCTGCGCGAGCGGCGCGTCTGGTTTCAGCTCGCCGCGTGCTTTGACGTTGCCGAGGCCAGCGGTTGCCCGCTCGCGGACGTGTTGACCCGCTTCGCCGCCCAGCTCGAGGCCGAGGACGACGCGGAGGCCGCCCGCCAGACGGCGCTCGCCGGGCCCCGCGCCACCGTGCGGCTGCTGACGTGGCTTCCGTTCCTGGGCCTGGGCTTGGGGGTGCTGCTGGGTGTGGATCCTGTCGAGACCCTGCTGGGAACCCCCTGGGGTGTGTCGGCGCTCGCCGCAGGCCTTGCGCTGACCGCGGCCGGCCGGATTTGGTCGGCCCGGCTCGTCCGGGCGGCCGCGGGACTGCAGCCATGACGGTGGAAACCGGGGGCCTTGCGGTGCTCGCGGTACTGGCGGCCGCGGCCGTGACCGCGTTTTCGGACCGTGGCACCGCCAGGCGGAGACTGCGACTCCAGACGCGGCCTGCCCCGGACGCCGCAGGCTCGGGCTCCTCAAAATACGCCGACACGCCGGCGGGGGAGGCCGGCGAACCCGGCCTCGGTGATACGGCCATGATGCTGGAACTGATCGGCGCGATGCTCGAGGCGGGAGCCGGGCTTGGCCGAGCCCTTGGGCTCGTCGCCGAGCTGGCAACCCCGGAAGTCCGTGGTCCGCTGCGGCCGGTCGTCGCTGCGCTCGCCATTGGCGCCGACTGGGACACCGCGTGGCGCAGCGCCGACGTCCGGTCGCCGGGACTTCTCGCCCTGCGCCAGGCGCTGGGATTTGCCGCGCTCACCGGCGCCCCGTCTTCAGCGATCCTCTACGCCCAGGCGGCACGCATGCGCCGCGCGCGGTTCCGGTCCGCGGAGAAACAGGCCGCGGCGCTGGGAGTGAAGTTGGTCGTGCCGCTGGGCCTGTGTTCACTGCCGGCCTTCGTCTGCCTGGGTGTCGTGCCGGTGCTGCTGGCGATGCTGCCGCGCTGACCCCGGAATCGCCGGGCCGTGCTGAAGAGCATTCCTCCACAGCCCGTGTGGCGGGGCAGTTTTCCACTTGGCTGAAGGAATGCCTTACGCCTCGCCTGCCCGGCCGGAAGAGTCGAAGAACAGCCGGCGGTCCCGCCGGAAACCAAAGAAAGGTCCTTCAATGTCAGCCCATCACGTTCCACCCGTCGGCCTGCGCAACGCCCGGCACGTACACCCCCAGCTGGAGGATGCCGAGGTCCATGAGATCTATCCGGGCGCCACCGCCGCCGGCCCCCAGCGGGCGCAAAAGCGGCGAAGGCTGTTCGGCTCCGAAGGCGGAATGGCGACGGCAGAATACGCCATAGCCACGCTCGCCGCGGTGGGGTTTGCCGGCATCCTCGTGTTCATCATGCGCAGTGACGAGGTCCGGGGATTTCTGCTGAACCTCATCCGCACGGCGCTCGCCTTGCCATGAGCTGCAGATGGCAGTCCGGAGGAGTGAAGCGGACAGCGTCTTTCCCCCGCGCTGCCACGGCCGCCCGGTGGCGGCCGGGCCGGAGGGCCGGCGCAAGCCGCGGCGCGGTCACGGCTGAATTCGCGGTCACGCTGCCCGCCGTGCTGCTCCTGCTCGGACTGCTGCTGGCCGGCTCGGCGGCGGGCGTGACCCAGTTGCGGTTGGAGGAAGCCGCACGGGCCGGCGCCCGCGCCCTGGCCCGGGGCGAGGACGCCGGCGCCGTGGACATGATCGTCCGCCGGCTTGCCGGAGACTCGGCAGATGCGGCCGTGGCGTCCGACGGCGAATGGCTCACCGTGACGGTCTCCGGCAGGGTTCCCGGTGCCGTCGGGTCGCTTCTTCCCTGGACTTTCTCGGCCCGCGCCTGGGCCCGCGGGGAAACGTCCGAACCGTCAGCCGCGGCCGTCGGAGCCCCGAGCCGGCGCCACCAGCTGCAGGGTCTCGCGGCATGAGCCCGCCGACGCGGGTGACCGCTCCAGGCGGGCACGCGGAGCACCCGGAGTACCTCGAGCACCCGGAGCGCGGCGCCGGAACCGTGCTGGCGCTCGGGCTGGGGCTGCTGGTTGTCCTCGCAGCGGTCCTGGTCGTGCTGCTGGCACAGTCGGCTGCGATGGCGGCCCGGGCGGCGGCCGCCGCAGATCTGGCGGCACTCGCTGCGGCGGATGCTGCCCGGGGAATCACCCCCGGAGAGCCATGTGCCGTCGCCGCGGACGTCGCACGCCGGAACAACGCCAGGGTCCTCAGCTGCGCGGAAGGCGCCGGAAACACGGTCCAGGTCCGTACCGAGCTCGAGGTCCGCACACCCGTGGGGGCGGCCACCGGGCTGGCCAGGGCAGGGCCGCCGCCGTGAGCCGGCGGCCGCGGCTACGCCTGCAGCGGTGTGGCGACCTGGTCCGGCTGCCCGGTGCTCATCCGGTCTGTCGCGTCCTTGAGCAGCACGTTGATGAGCGTGACGGCCGCGTCCTTGTCGAGGGGGTTGTTCTTGTTGCCGCACTTGGGCGACTGCACACAGGACGGGCAGCCCGACTCGCATTCGCAGGCCTTGATCGCGTCGCGGGTGGCGGCGAGCCAGACCAGGGCCTTGTCGTAGCCGCGCTCGGCGAAGCCCGCCCCGCCGGGGTGGCCGTCATACACGAAAATGGTCGGCACCCCCGTGTCCGCATGAATGGCCGTGGACACGCCGCCGATGTCCCAGCGGTCGCTGGAGGCAACCAGGGGCAGGAGCCCGATCGCCGCGTGTTCCGCGGCGTGCAGGGCACCCGGGAACTGGGCCTCGATCAGCCCGGCACCAGTCAGCGAGCGGTTGTCCACGACAAACCACACCGCCTTCGTGAACAGGTCCCGGGCACCCAGCTGCAACGGCTCCTCACCGAGGATTTCATTGGAAATCAGTGCCTTGCGCTGAAAAGAGACCACCTGTGTGGTGACTTTCACGTCTCCGAAATGCACGGCCACATCGCCCCACTGCGTGGTGCGCTGCGTTTCGAGCACCTCGATCTGAGTCACGTCGCGGGCGGTGGTGTAGTAGTCCGGGTTCGCCCGGCGCACCATCACGCAGTGATCGTCCTCGTTCAGGTCCTCCACCACGTAGCTCTCGCCCTGATGGACGTAGATGGCACCCGTGTGGGCCTGGTAATGCGTTTGCGGCGAATCCATGGTCCCGAGCAGGGATCCAGTGTCGGCGTCCACGATGCTCACCGGGCCGCCGCCGTCGGCCCTCAGGTTCACCATGGCCGCGGCGCTTTGCGGGTGGGTCCAGAACCACCCCGCGGGGCGCCGGCGCAGGTATCCCCGGGCCACGAGCTGGTCCAGGAGTTTCTCGGACGTGGCACCGAACAGGTCCAGCTCGGCGTACCCGAGCGGCAGTTCGGCGGCGGCGGCACACAGGTGAGGACCCAGCACATAGGGGTTGGCGGGATCGAAGACGGTGGCCTCCACGGAGACGTCGAAGATCGCCTCGGGATGGTTCACCAGGTAGGTGTCCAGCGGATCATCGCTGGCGACGAAAGCGGCAATGGCGTCCTGCCCGGCCCGGCCGGCCCGGCCGATCTGCTGGAACAACGACGCGCGCGTTCCCGGCCAGCCGGCGACCAGCACGGCGTCGAGGCCGGAGATGTCGATTCCCAGTTCCAGGGCCGAGGTACTGGAAACACCCAGCAGCTCGCCGGAACGCAGCGCTCTCTCCAGTGCCCGGCGCTCCTCCGGCAGGTAGCCCGAACGGTAGGCCGCGACCCGCTGCGGCAGGCTGGGATCGACCTCGTCGAGGAGGCGCTTGGTGATGGAGGCGATCGTTTCGGCGCCGCGCCGGGACTTGATGAAGGCAATGGTCCGCACCCGCGAGGACACCAGGTTGGCCAGCAGTTCCGCGGTTTCCGCCACGGCCGTACGTCGTTCCTTGGCACCGTTCTCGCCGCGGAGCTCGGTCAGGGCGGGCTCCCAGAACGCGACGGTGGTGGAGCCGTGGGGCGAGGAATCCTCGGACACGGCACGGACCGGAGCGCCGATGAGCCGTCCGAAGGAGGTTTCGGGCTCCGACGCTGTGGCCGAGGCGGCGATGAACACCGGCCCGGACCCGTCCGGGCTGTAGTAGGCGCAGATCCGGCGCAGCCGTCGCATCAGATTGGCCACGTGGGATCCGAAGACGCCACGGTAGCTGTGCGCCTCGTCGACGACCACGTAGCGCAGCCGGCGGAAGAACCGCGCCCACCACGCGTGGTTGGGGAGGATCCCGAAGTGCAGCATGTCAGGGTTCGCCAGAATGAAGTTGGCGTGGTCTCGGATCCACCGGCGGGATGCGGGGTCCGTGTCGCCGTCGTAGGTTTCGGCCCGGACGGTTGGGAGCTTGAGCGCCCGGATGGCGGCCAGCTGGTCGGCCGCCAGGGCCTTCGTGGGCGACAAATAAAGGGTGACCGCACCGTCGTCGTGGATCTTGCCCGGATCGGCAAGGACCCGTAGCTCGGAGCGGTGGATCGCGTCCAGCGCCGGCAGCTGGTAGGCCAGCGATTTTCCGGAGGCCGTACCGGTGGCGATCACCACGTGCTCGCCGTCGTGGGCGAGTTCGGCGGCATCGATCTGGTGGCGGTAGGGCTCGTGAATGCCGAGCGAAGCGTAGGCGTCCACCAGATCGGCGTGGGCCCACTCGGGCCACGGCGCGTGCACGGCCCGGCGGGCGGCGATGGTGCGCACATGACGGAGCTGTTCCGGGTCCGGGCCGCGGCCCAGCAACGGAATCAGGGAATCATGGGGGTTCACTCGTCCATTCTTTCACCCGGCCTCAAATCGTCCGGGGCACGGGACCCGCCGTCACCGGGACCCGCGGGCACGGGTCCTCAGCCCACGGACAAGTCCGAGCCCTCGTCAGAGGTTGAGAGCATCAGTACATGGCAGACGGTGGTCCAGCCGAGGTGCGAGTACAACTTCTGCCCGTCGAGGGACGCGAGCAGCAGCCCGTTTTCCACGTCATGCTCGAAAGCCTGGGCGGCGAGTGCCCGCATGATGAAGCTGCCCAGGCCCCGGCGCAGGAATCCTGGTTCCGTGATGATCTTGTCGAAGATTGCCGTGTGGTCCACGACCAGCACGCGCCCGCTCGCCGCCACCTCGTCCCCGGCATAGACCACGGCGTGGTGCACTCCGTCCGAGCGGGACTGGGTCCACCGGAGATCATCATCAGGAAGCCAGGGGTCCTCGGAGTCCTGCGTCTCCATGTCCACGATCATCATCGTCTGCGAGGCCGACGTGACGTTGAGCCCGTGCCGCTGGGCGAGGAATGAGTACCGGGCGACGTCATTAGTGAGGATTGTGAGGACCCGGGCGGGTACCTCAGCTGTGGCGGCGGCGAGTGCCGCAAGCTCCGCCTCGGAGGGGTCATGGGCGAAGTATTCCCATTCGTGGGTGGTGTCGGCCCTGAAGGCAGCAGGGAACCGGCCCTCCCGGCGTGTTTCATATCCCCGGCAGCCGGCCCAGCCGGTGACCCAGATTTCCAGCAGATGCGTGGTGTCTGCAACCATGGCCTCAAGACTCATGAGACGAGCGTATTCCAGCCCCGCCGCTAGCAACAGGGGGGCCGGGTGCGGGAACATCCGTGCTTACCCAATTGTGACCGGACGGCCCCCCGCCGGACCCGGCGCGGGGGCGGACCACGGACGCGGGCCGGACAACGCCCTCCCCGGGGCCACGGCGTGGCCGGGCTGTTGGTCCACCCAGTACCCTTAAAACGTGGCTTTGAACAGAATTGTGCTTTTTTACGGCTTTACCCCCCTCGCGGACCCGGACGCCGTCCGGCTCTGGCAGCGGGCCCTTTGCGAGAAACTCGGGCTGACGGGCCGCATCATCATCTCGAAGGACGGCATCAACGCGACCGTCGGCGGCGAGCTGAACGCGGTCAAGCAGTACGTGAAGACCACGCGCGAATACAAGGGCTTCCACGGTATCGACGTGAAGTGGTCCGACGGCGGCGCCGCGGACTTCCCCCGGCTGAGCGTTAAAGTCCGCGACGAGATTGTGTCCTTTGGGGCCCCCGGGGAGCTCAAGGTCGATGCGAACGGCGTCGTGGGAGGCGGCATGCACCTCAAGCCCGAGGAACTCCACCGACTCGTCGAAGCGCGCAGGGAATCCGGGGAGGAGGTTGTCTTCTTCGACGGACGCAACGGCTTCGAGGCCCAGATCGGCAAGTTCAAGGACGCGGTCGTCCCGGACGTGGCAACCACCCACGACTTCATCAAGGAACTTGACTCCGGCAAGTACGACGCACTCAAAGACAAGCCGGTCGTCACCTACTGCACCGGCGGGATCCGCTGCGAAGTGCTGTCCAGCCTGATGGTCAACCGCGGCTTCAAGGAGGTCTACCAGCTCGACGGGGGGATCGTCCGCTACGGCGAAACCTTCAAGGACCAGGGCCTATGGGAGGGCTCCCTCTACGTTTTCGACAAGCGCATGCACCTGGAATTCAGCGGCGAGGCGAAGACCATCGGCGAATGCGTCCGCTGCTCGGCGCCCACGAGCAAGTTTGAGAACTGCTCCAACGCGTCCTGCCGCACGCTCACGCTGTACTGCTCGGACTGCGCCGCCAGCCCCGAGACGCTCCGCTGCCCGGACGGCTGCGCAGCCTGATAAGCCCCCGCTCCGCCCGCCCGCGCCCGCTCGCCCCGGCTTGCGCCACGACTCCCCGCACGGCGCGGCACTTCAGATCCGGCTCACCCGGTAGGCAAAATTGGCGCCCGCTTTAGCCTCCACCTTGATGTGGAGCACGACGTCGGCGGGCAGAAAGACCACGTTCACCCGTGACGTCCCGCAACGCAGGCTCAGGTCCACGAGTTCCGTGTCGGCATGGCCCACGCTGAACGACACCCGCCGCGGGCTGCGGCAGGCCAGGGTAACGGCGTAGCTGCCCTCGGGCAGGTTCGCGGTGGTCTCCTCCCGTTCCTCCGCGGCAGCGAGCGTGCCGTAATTGCTGTGGAACACCTGCCCCTCGGCCTCGGGCAGCGCCTCCGCCACCCACGCGTCCAGTTCGGCACCGGTGACGGGCTGGTTGAACATGGGGTCCCGGGGCAAGGCCGCGTCGGTGAAGGCCGGGGCGGATGCGGATTCCGTACCGCTGGCAAAACCATCGTCGTATTCATAGGCGCAGCCGGCCAGGACCGTTCCGAGCACCAGCGCGATCAGGAGTCCCACGGCAGGCGCCGTGCGACTCCGGGGCACGCTCGACGGCATGCCCGACAGCGGAACTGTGGGCATGTGCTGACTGTAACCCCGCGGGTGCGCCGGCGCCAGAGTCCTTCGGTTCCCGCAAAACGCAGGCCCCGCTCTTACTGCGCGGGGCCGCTGAAGCTGATCCGGATCCCGGCGACGGCACCCGTCCCGGGCCCCGGGACGCCGCCGTACCTGGCGAGGTGGGCAGATACCCTCCCCGGTTCCAGGTCAACCAGCGCTTCCGCTGCGCTGCCGCAGTCGAGGTCGAGCTCCAGGAGTGTGCCGCCCTGACGGGCGCCCTGGATGACGGACAGGTGGGCGTCCGGAGCCCCGACGCAGGCTGCGGTGACCTTGTACCGGCCATTCCGTGTGACGGTGCCGAGGCCGAGAATCCGCTGCTGCTGGTGTTACCGATCCCGCCCGATCCGCCGAACAGCAGCCCGTCCGGTGTCCCGAGGACGGCCTCGAGCGCCGACAGATTGCGGGATTCGGCGGCGGCGACTTCCGGATCCCGGATCGGAAGCCGCGCCTGTGCGGGGTACGAACGGGACGCCGGGCCGGAAGCGGCCGGCGAGTCCCCGGCGTCGTCGGCGTATTCACACCCGGCCAGTCCCGCGGCAGCGGCGGCCACAGCCAGCACCAGTGCTGCCCGGACCGTCCGGCGCATCCCCCCAGTAGCAGACATGCACCGAGCCTAACGGCGCGGGCCTCGGCCGCACGTCACGCCGGCGCTGCCGTGTCGCCGTCCCGGCAGCTACGCCGCGGGGACCACCTGGTAGGCGTAAATGAGCGGGGCATCAACGCTTGAGGCGCTGATCCGGAGCGTGCCGGCGGCGGGAACCTTGATGCGTGCCGTTTCGCGGCTGCCGTTGCAGGCCGCCCCGGCCTCGCTCAGCCGGGCGCCGTCAAGGGAGGCCTCGAAGAAGGCCTTGCCGCCGCCGTCGCAGCTGATGGTCAGGACGTAGGTGCCGGCGCCGACTCCGGCTGCGGATTTGGCGATCGGATCCCGGTTGAGGATTTTTCCGGCGTCCTCGAGCACTATCCCGTCGGCCGAGGGAAGCGCCGTGGCCTTCCACGCCGGCACATCGGCCGATTCGATGGAACCGGCCGGTGAGCACGCCGCCGCGGACAGGACGACGGCGGCGCCCGCCGCAACGCCGAGGGCGGCGCGCCCGATGGGCCGGGCGGCGCGCCCGAGGGTGTTCCGGGCACGCAGGGGTCCGGGGAGCAGGAAAGGCATGCCTCCAACTTACCGCCGTTGCCCGGGCCGCCGGTTCCCCGGCTGTCCGGGACCGCGCGTGGCCCGACGCAGCCGCCCCGGCCCCGGACCTATCCGGCGATCAGTTCCAGCACCCGTCCCCGGTGCAGGGCGAGGTACACACGGTCTCGCAGGACGTTGGCTTCTTCGTCCGTCAGCGTCCGGTCGAGTGGTTGCAGCACCAGCCGCAGCAGCACATTCACCTGGTCCCCGGTGAGCCGGAGCCGTTCGACCGCGGCGGCCGGCGGCCCCGACGCCGGGGTGACGGGCCTGATCTCCAAAGCGGCCAGCAGGTCGGCGTCCGCATGTCGCGGAGGCCTTGCGCAGCATCAGTGCGCGGTCCAGCCCCAGTCCCAGGGCGAGGCCGGTCCAGCGGCGCGGCCCGGAGCCGCGGAGGACCTGCGCGGCGACGAGGCCGCATTCGGCCAGTTCCAGCCATTCCCTGCTGCCGTCAGGCTGGGTGACGAGCACGTCGAGCTGCCTGCCCGTGTCCGTGTAGCTGTGCGTTGCCGGGGTCGCGCGCCACTGCACGTCCGGGCACTGGGATGCGGGAAGGACGGCGTCCACGACGGCGGCCATCATCTGCTCCATTTCGGCGCCACCCAGCAGGCCGCGGGCTTTGAGTCTCCAGAGATCCACCTGATGCGGTGCGCCCACGTGGGTGCGGTCGATCGAGTCCCTCCGGTACACCAGGCCGGGCAGCGCATGCAGCCGGTCATAGGGGCCCATTTCCCTGCGCAGCGAGTCCAGCAGGGCCGGCATGCCTGACGACGTGTGGCTCCGCAGCATCACGGTGGAGCTGACGTGCCGTGAGTAGCGCGAATTACGGGTGACGTCGTCGGGGGAGTAGCCCAGCCGGTCGTAGTTTGTCGGCGGTGGCGACGAGCGGGCTGAGCCGGTGGGTCTCGACGTCGCCAGCCCGCCGGAGTCCCGGCTGACCGCCCGCACCGCCGCCCTTGACCTTGACGTGGCGTCAAGCTCTAGCATCGGGTTACGGCCCGGACGCGGCCGGTGCCGAATTGGAAAGGGGTAGCCACGTGGAATGGTCCGTGCAGCAGATCGCCAGGGCCGCCGGGACGACGAGCCGGACGCTGCGTCACTATGACAGCATCGGCCTACTCAAACCCAGCCGCACCGGCGGGAACGGGTACCGGTTCTACGACCAGGCCTGCCTCGTCCGGCTGCAGCGCATCCTGCTCCTGCGCGATCTCGGGCTGGGGCTTCCGGCCATCGCCGCGGTCCTTGACCACGAGCCAGATGCCGCACGCGCCCTGGGGCGGCACCTGGAGTGGCTGGGGCAGGAACAGGACCGGCTGGGGCGGCAGATCGCCTCGGTCCGGCAGACGATTGAAGCATTGACAGCAGGAGGAGAAATCATGGCGGAGAAGATGTTCGACGGTTTCGACCACACCCAGTACCAGGACGAGGTGGAGGAGCGCTGGGGCAAGGACGCGTACGCGAAAAGCGATGCCTGGTGGCGCGGGATGAGCGCGGCCGAGAAGGGCGCCTGGAAGGAGCGTTCCCGGCAGCTGGGCAGCGACTGGATCGCCGCAGCGGAGGCGGGCCTCGCGGCGGACGGCGCCGAGGCGCAGGAGCTGGCCCGGCGGCAGGTCGAGTGGCTCGCCGGAATTCCGGGCACCCCTGCATCGGCGGCAGCCACCGGCGGTATGACAGGCGGCACGAATGGCGGGCTGAAGGCCTACATCACCGGGCTCGGCGAGCTGTACGTCGCCGATCCGCGCTTCGCCGCGAACTACGGCGGCGAGGCCGGGGCGGCCTTCGTCCGCGACGCCCTGCGGATCTACGCCGCGAAGCACCTCTAGGACCCGCGCCCGGGCGGCCCCGGGGCCGCCGGGGCGCGGTCTAAAGACGCGGACTAAGCTTGTCCGGTGACTCCCTCAACGCATTTCACGGCCGGCAATACCCCCGATGCCCCCCGCAGCGACCTTCCCGGCCAGCTCGAATCCCTGGCCGCGGACCTGCGCAGCATCGGCTACACCGTGGACGGTGTCGCCGAACTGCTCGGCGCGGCCGCACACGGCGCACTGAGCCGCGACCAGCTGGTTCCCGCGCTGATCGTCACCGAGACCGCCAGCAGCGGGGAGCCGACGACGGCGGCGCTCGCCGCCGTCGTCCGTTTCTGGCTGCTGGCCGAACCGCAGTCCGCCGCAACACTCGATGCGGCCCTGCCCGGCATCCGGACGGCGGGCCTGCTGGAACTGGGCCTCGTGGAGCCCGCCGCGGAGGGCCTGGTTCAGGCGAAGGTCGATCTGCGGCCGTACGGCTGGGAGAAAAATGACGACGGCAGCGGCGGCGCGGAGCTCTGGGTGGCCAGCGATCTCGCCGCGCACCAGCGCCCCGGTGTGCTGCGCCACGACCACGTGCTCGGAATCGGGCAGGCATCCACCACGCTGGTGCAGGTCACCACCCGCCGCCACGTGGCCCGGGCCCTGGACCTCGGCACCGGCTGCGGCATCCAGACCTTCCACCTGCTGCACCACGCCGAGCACGTGACCGCCACCGATATTTCCGGCCGTGCCCTGGCCTTCACCCGCTTCAACCTGCTGCTTAATGCCGGCCAGCTGCACTTGGACGCCCTGGATCTGGAAGCCCGCGTGAGCCTGCGCCGGGGTTCCCTGCTCGATCCGGTGGCGGGCGAGGAATTTGAGCTGGTGGTCTCCAACCCGCCGTTCGTGATCACGCCGCGCAGCCCGGGTGAGGCCGCCGCGGACCAGTTCACCTACCGTGACGGCGGCCTGCCGGGCGATGACATCGTCGCCGCACTGGTCCGGGCCCTCCCGTCTGTCCTCACCCCCGCCGGAACCGCCCAGCTGCTGGGCAACTGGGAGATCCCGGCGGGCGGGGCCTGGGACGAACGGCCGCGCGGCTGGGCCAGCCCGGACGCGGACGTCTGGTTCATCCAGCGCGAGCAGGTCAGCCCGGAACAGTACGCCGAAACGTGGCTGCAGGACGCCTCCGAGGCCCGCGACCGGCGGCTCTACCAGGACTCGTACGCCGCCTACCTGGACGATTTCGCCTCCCGCCACGTCGAGGCCATCGGCTTCGGGATGATCTGGCTGCGGCGGCCCGCCAACGGCGCCAGGCCGGTGCTGAGGCGCTTCGAGGAGATCACCTATCCGATCGAGCAGCCCGTCGGCCCGCACCTCGGCGCCGCCTTGGAGCGCGCCGATTGGCTGGCCGCCCATGACCTGTCGGCCGCGCACCTGCTCGTGGCCGAGGATGTCACCGAGGAGCGGCACCAGCGCCCCGGCGCTGAACACCCCGGCGTGATCCTGCTGCGCCAGGGTGCCGGGCTCCGCCGCACCAACCTGCTGAGCACCGAGCTGGCCGGCTTTGTCTCAGCGTGCGATGGTGACCTGTCCGTCGGGCAGATCATCGGAGCCCTCGAGGCGCTGCTGGGCGGGGGCGAGGACTGGGACAGCGGAACCTTCCGCAGCGGGCTCCTCACCGAGGTGGGAAACCTGGTCCGGGACGGCTTCCTGCTGCCCGCCTGACGCGGCTGGTCGTGCCGCGCCCTCGCTGCCGAAACGCGGCAGGACATACGCGGCGAGGGCCAGGGCCGCCACGACCCCGCCCGCTCCGGCGACCAAAAAGCTCATCCGGATCGGGAGCAGGGCGCCGAGCAGCCCGCCCAGTGCCAGGGCGCCGATGGACACTGCCCGGGTCAGGCCGCCGATGATCGCCATCGCCTGGCCCCGGCCGGATTCCGGGATCCGCAGGATCACAATCGCCCCGAAGCAGGCGTTCAGCACCCCGCAGGCGGCCCCCATCGCTGTGTAGGCCACGAACAACAGTTCCATGTTCGGCACCTGCGCCATGATCCCCAGAAAGGCCGAAGTCAGGGCCATCGAGGCCAGCAGCGCGCGCAGGCGGGCTTGAGGAGTCCTGATCCGGCTGGCCAGCGCCGCGCCGGAGGCCATGCCCAGACCAAACGACGCGGCCAGCAGCCCGTACTGCATTTCGCTCGCGCCGAGCTCGTCGCGGGCCAGGAACACCTCGAGGACGTTGGTCGCCTCGCCGACGGTGATGAAGAACAGCGCGCCAAGGACCAGCGCCCAGACCAGGCCGTCCCGCCGGAGGTGGCGCAGTCCGTCCAGCAGGGCGGGATGCTCCTTGCCGGCCCGTTCGGCCGCCGTGCCGCGGCGGGTCCGGATCAGCATGGCACCCACGGCCATCGCCAGGTAGCAGCCGGTGGCGACGGCAAAGACCAGGCCGGATCCGCCCCAGCCGCTGAGCAGCCCGCCGGCTGCCGGTCCCACCATGCCGGCGATCATGATGGTGGCCTGCATCGTGCCCAGGGCCCGCGGGGTCCGTTCCTCGCCCACGATCCTGGGCAGCAGGGCCTGCCAGGTGGGCCCGGCCACGGCCTGGGCCGTGTCGAGGAGGAAAGTCATGGCGAACAGCACCGGCAGGTAGTTGTCCAGGTTCTGCATTCCCAGGCCCATGCCGGCGACGGCGGCGGCACTGACCACGGACGACGCCGTCGCGAGCGTCCGCGAATCCCGGGTGTCCGCCAGCCGGCCCGCCCACGGGGCCAGCAGTACCAGGGGCAGGGCCGAGCAGAGCAGATAGGCCGCCACGAGCCAGGGCCCGGCAACAGCCGTCTGGCCGGCGGCGGCCAGGTTCTGCAAGTGCAGCATGACGCTGATGATGACGGCGCCCAGGCCCGCCGTGGCGATGAAGCGGGCACTGCCGGCGAGCACGAAATCGTGGTTGCGCCAGAGCGGCTGCGCGGCCACGGCTTCCTCCGGCGCATTATGAAATGCCTGTTTCATAAGCAGCAAACTACCCCGCGGCGGAATTGAGTGTCAAGCATTTGTTTCATAGTTTGCCGGCGCTCGGTAGAATGGGGGAGTGACTACAGAAACCCCAGCGGCGGAGCCACCGGTGCCCCCGGCCCCCAAACGCCGGCAGCGCGCGGAAAAGAAAGTGGAAATCACCGACCCGAAGGCGATCCGGGCGCTGGCCCACGCCGCCCGGCTGGAAGTCATTTCCGAGCTGTATTCCACCCAGGTAAGCCGGACCGCCACCGAACTCGCCGCGCAGACCGGCCTCACGCCGAGCGCCATGAGCTACCACCTGCGCGCCCTGCAGAAATGGGGCATTGTGGTGCCCGCCGCCACCGCCGGAGACGCCCGGGAACGCCGCTGGAAAGCCGCGGGCACTGACTTCACGATCAACTCCGGCGGAGGCGTGGCGAGCCCCGAATTCGCCGTGCTCGATCTCGAACTGGACGCCTACCGCCGCCGTGTCAACGCCTACGCCAGGACCCGCGACGGGCAGCGCCGGCGCGGCGAGGCAGTGGACGGACCCTCCTCCGTGGTGCTGGCCAGCAATCTGCTGTATTTAACGCCGGACCAGCGTGCGGACCTGAATCACCGGATCTTCGAGCTGCTTCGGGACTACGAACTGGAGGACCCGGACCACATCCCCGAGGGTGCGGAGCGGATGGCGACCATGTGGTCGATGATCCCGGATGACCGCGGAACGGCCCAGGGGAACCCCGGTGCCGGCCCCGCCTGACAGGCTCCGTGCCGGCGCCGCCGCACCGGCCGAAAGCGTACCGCAGGGAGGGTTTCTTACGCCCGGATGCCGTGTCCGGGACCCCGTAGTTTCAGGCGGAATGCGCGGGAATCCGCAAAATATGGTGAACTAGGCGGGTATGGGCGCATCTGCCCGAGCAACCTTTTTCTGTAGGAGCACCGTGCCAAGTAAGGCCAAAACCGGTAAGAAACTCGTGATTGTGGAGTCTCCCGCCAAGAGCAAAACCATCGCCAAGTACCTCGGCGAGGGCTTCATTGTTGAGGCCTCCATTGGTCACATCCGCGACCTCCCGCAGCCTTCGGAACTGCCGGCGGAACTGAAGAAGACCGCGGTGGGCAAGTTCGCCGTCGACATTGATAACGACTTCAAGCCGTACTACGTGGTGTCCCCGGACAAGAAGAAAAAGGTCGCCGAACTCAAGGCCCAGCTCAAAGACGCTGACGCTCTCTATCTCGCAACCGATGGGGACCGCGAGGGCGAGGCCATCGCGTGGCACCTGCTGGAAGTGCTCAAGCCCAAGGTTCCGGTCTACCGGATGACCTTCGGTGAAATCACCAAGGAAGCCATCCACCGCGCCATGGACAACCTGCGCGACGTCGACCAGGACCTCGTGGACGCGCAGGAAACCCGCCGTGTGCTCGACCGGCTCTACGGCTACGAGATCTCCCCGGTGCTCTGGCGCAAGGTGGCCCGCGGCCTCTCCGCCGGCCGTGTGCAGTCCGTGGTGACCCGCATGGTCGTGGACCGCGAGCGTGAGCGGATGGCCTTCAAGTCGGCGTCCTACTGGGACCTGACCGGCCAGTTCGGCGCAGGTTCCGGCTCCTTCAAGGCCAAACTCGCCATGGTCGACGGCGCCAAGGTCGCCAGCGGCCGCGACTTCAACGACAACGGTGAGCTCACCTCGCGCAACGCCGTGCACCTCAACGAGGATCTGGCCACCTCCCTCGCCGCGGGCCTGCAGGACGCCGATTTCCGCGTCCGCTCCGTCGACACCAAGCCCTACACGCGCCGCCCGGCCGCACCGTTCACCACCTCGACGCTCCAGCAGGAGGCCGGCCGCAAGCTGCGCTTCTCCTCCAAGAGCACCATGCAGGTGGCCCAGCGGCTGTACGAAAACGGCTACATCACCTATATGCGTACGGACTCCTCCGCGCTGAGCAACGAGGCCGTCACGGCCGCGCGGCGCCAGGCCTCCGAGCTGTACGGCCCGGAATACATCCCCGCGTCCCCGCGCGTCTACAGCGGCAAGGCAGCCAACGCGCAGGAGGCCCACGAGGCCATCCGTCCCGCCGGCGACTCCTTCCGCACGCCGGCCCAGGTGGCCAAACAGCTGTCCGGCGACGAGTTCCGCCTCTACGAGCTGATCTGGAAGCGCACCGTCGCCTCGCAGATGGCCGACGCCAAGGGCTCCACCGCCACGATCCGCCTCGGCGCCATTGCTGCCGACGGCCGCGACGCCGAATTCTCGGCCTCCGGCACCGTCATCACCTTCCCCGGCTTCCTCGCCGCCTACGAAGAAGGCAAAGACGAAAGCCGCGGCGACGACGAGTCCGAGGAAGCCCGCCGGCTGCCCAACGTGGCCAAGGACGACGCGCTCACCGCCTCGGAGATCGTTGCCGTCGGGCACGAGACGTCCCCGCCGCCGCGTTACACCGAAGCGTCGCTGACCGCCGAGCTGGAAAAGAAGGGCATCGGCCGGCCGTCCACCTACGCCTCCACGATCTCCACCATCCAGGACCGAGGCTACGTCCGGAAGCAGGGCTCCGCGCTGGTCCCGAGCTGGATCGCGTTCTCCGTGATCCGGCTGCTCGAACAGCACTTCCACGACTACGTGGACTACGAATTCACGGCCGACATGGAAGCCGACCTCGACAAAATCGCCAACGGCCAGGCCGAGGGACCCGCGTGGCTCAAGCACTTCTACTTCGGCGAGGATTCCGAGCCCGGACTGCTGAGCATCGTCAACAACCTGGGTGAGATCGACGCCCGCGAAATCAACTCCATTCCGATCACCGAGGGCATCACGCTGCGGGTCGGGAAGTTCGGCCCGTACCTGGAAAGCTCGGTCCCGACGGTCGATCCAAAGACCGGCGAAGTCGTGGAGGCCGCCCGCGCCAATGTCCCCGAGGATCTGGCACCGGATGAGCTCACCGCGGCCAAGGCCGTCGAGCTGATGGAAACCGCCGCCCCCGAAGAGCGTGTGCTCGGCGCGGACCCGCACACCGGGCATACCGTCGTGGCCAAGAACGGCCGCTACGGCGCCTATGTCACCGAGGTCATCCCGGAAATGACCGAGGAGCAGCTCGCAAACCAGCCGGTGGAATACTACAAGAACGGCAAGCCCAAGCCGCCGAAGAAGCCCGTCAAGGCCAAGCCCCGCACCGGGTCGCTGTTCGCCTCGATGAGCGTGGAAACCATCTCCCTGGACGAGGCCCTGCAGCTCATGAGCCTGCCCCGGGTGCTCGGCCAGGACGCCGACGGCAACCCGATCACCGTGCAGAACGGCCGCTTCGGCCCGTACCTGAAGAAGGGCACGGACTCCCGGTCCATCGGCTCGGAGGAGGAAATCTTCACGATCACCCTCGAGCAGGCGCTGGAGATCTACTCCCAGCCGAAGCAGCGCGGCGCCCGTGCCGCCGTCCCGCCGCTGGCGGAATTCGGCCCGGACCCGGTTTCGGAGAAGAACATTGTGGTGAAGGAAGGCCGCTTCGGCCCGTACATCACCGACGGCATCACCAACATCACGGTGCCGCGATCCACCGCGCTGGAGGAGCTCACCCGCGAACAGGCCGTCGAACTCCTCGCGGAGAAGCGTGCCAAGGGACCGGTCAAGCGCACGACGACGGCCCGGAAGGCCCCGGCCCGCAAGGCCGCCGCCAAGAAGTAGCCCAGCCACACCGAAGTCGCCGGAACCTCGATCGGGCTGCCACCTCGAGGTCGCCGGAAACGTGCGGGTTCGCCGGAAGTTCCGGCGACTTCGCAGGCTTCCGGCGATCTCGCGTTTGCGGACCCGGGCGCAACGTGATCGAGTAGGGATATGACTGAACAGCCCGATCACTTGGACCTCCAGCCGCTGAACGACCTCGAAGAGAAGCTTGCCCGCGGGGAGGAACCCGACGCCAACCCCGTTGACGTCATCCTCGCGTTCCTGAACAACGAGGTCTACATCGTCAGCGCCGATGCCCTCGAAGGAGCCGATTCCCAGGTCGAGCCGCTCGTGCTGGCCAACTCCGCCGGGAAGCCTGTCCTGGCCGTGTTCTCCCACCCGAGCCGCGTTACCGAGCAGTACCTGGCCGCCGCGCCCAACGTGCTCGGCACCCAGGGCGCCGCGATCCTCGGCAACCTCGGCGACGACCTCGGCATGGTCATCAATCCCGGTGCAGCCTTCGGCTTCGAGATCGATCCGGAAGGCGTGGCGAACATCCGCCGGGACTTCAAGCCGGCAGACGAGGACGATGACACCGCCGGCGAGGTCGGCCAGCCCTAAGCGGGCTGGCACCGCGGCCGCCGGTCCGTTAGGCGGGCCGCGTTCCCCGGGGGAATAATGGCACCATGCGTCTTGGCGTCCTCGATATTGGTTCAAACACCGTCCACCTCCTGCTCGTGGATGCCCACCCTGGTGCGCGGCCGGTGCCTTTCGCCTCGCACAAACGCCCGCTGTCCCTCGTGCAGTTCCTCGAGAGCGACGGCAGCATCAACGACGCCGGGCAGCATGAGCTGATCGAGTTCGTCCTCGAAGCATGGGAATTCGCGGCCAAGCACAAGGCCGAGGACTTGCTGGCGTTCTGTACCTCCGCGATCCGCGAGGCAACCAATGGGGCTGCTGTCCTGGCCCGCGTCAAGCACGAGACCACTGTGACGCTGCGGGAGCTGACCGGCAGCGAGGAAGCCTCGATGACGTTCTTCGCCGTCCGCCGCTGGTACGGCTGGGGCGCCGGACCCATGCTGAACCTGGATATCGGCGGCGGGTCCTTCGAAATGGCCTACGGGGAGGACGAACTCCCCGAACTCGCGACTTCCGTCCCGCTCGGAGCGAGCCGGCTCACCCGGGACTGGCTGCAGCACGACCCGCCGTCGGCCAAGAGCGTCAAGGACCTGCGGCGCTATATCCGGGCCACGCTGAAGCCCGTCGTGCGTGACTTCACGAAGCTGGGCAAGGCGAACCACGTGGCGGGCACGTCCAAGACCTTCCGCTCGCTGGCCCGCATCGCCGGGGCCGCGCCGAGCGGTGCCGGCCCTTACGTCAAGCGGGAGCTGTTCGCCACGGATCTGGGCCTCTGGGCGCAGCGCATCTCGGCCATGGAGGTCGAGGACCGGCTCAACCTTCCCGGTGTCTCGGAAGCCCGCGCCCCTCAACTGCTGGCAGGGGCCCTGGTGGCCGAAGCCGCCCTCGAAATGTTTGAGTTTCCCAGCATGGAGATCTGCCCCTGGGCCCTCCGCGAGGGCCTGATCCTCCGCCGGCTGGATCAGCTGGTCTTCGAGGGTCCGCTGCAGCCGGCCCCCCACGTGACCCAGACCGACCACCCCTCCGAGCCGCAGACGCCCGACGCCGAGGAGCCCGAGTCAACGTAGGGCTCCGCCCGGCGGACGCCCGGTGAGCGTTTCCCCCGGCCTGATGTCAGGCGGCCGTCTGTCGATCCGGGGGCAGGCCGTTCGTCTAGTAGGTGAGAGGCCGGCAGGGAGCCGGCCGCTTAGTCAAGGAGGACAGCACCATGGCACAGTACCTGCTCAGTGTTTACCAGCCCGTTGGCCCGGCCCCGGCCCCGGACGTTCTCGAACCCATCATGCGGGACGTCGAGGCCCTGAACCGCGAAATGAAGGACGCCGGCGTCTGGGTTTTTGGCGCCGGCCTGCATCCCACCGACACCGCCACTGTTGTGCGGCAGCAGGGCACCGAGGTGCTGATCACGGACGGTCCCTTCGCCGAAGCCAAGGAGCACCTCGGCGGTTTCTCCGTCATCGAGGCGGCGGACCTCGACGTTGCCCTCGGCTGGGCCGGCAAGCTGGCCCGCGCCACCACCCTACCCATCGAAGTGCGGCCTATCCAGCACTAGGCACCACCCGGACCAGGCAGCACCGGGACCAGGGACCACCGGGAATGGCCCGCGAACCAGCGTCCGCCGCGCCGCCGCCGGAGCCCGCACCGCCGCCGCCGGCCCCTGGGGCGCCGGCGGCGGGGGACTTCGCCCGCGTCTTCCGGGAGGAGTACGGGCGTGCCGTCGCCGTGCTGACCCGTGTTCTGGGGGATATCGACGAGGCCGAGGACGCCGTCCAGGATGCCTTCACGCTCGCGCTCCGGCACTGGCCGTCCGCCGGCATCCCGCGAAGCACGGCGGCCTGGATCATCACCACGGCCCGGAACCGGGCGATCGACCGGCTGCGCCGGGAAGCCGGGCGCGAGGACAAACAGCTCAGGGCGGCACGGCTGGAGGCGGCGCGTGCCGCCGTACCGCGGACGCCCGAGGAGCAGGTCGTCGCGGAACTCTCGAAGGAGGGCACGGTGGACGATGACCGTTTGCGGCTGATATTCACGTGCTGCCACCCGGCCCTGGCCACCAATGTCCAGGTGGCCCTGACACTCCGGCTGCTGGGTGGACTCACGACGGCGGAAATCGCCCGCGCTTTCCTGGTGCCGGAATCGACCATGGCCCAGCGCCTGGTCCGGGCCAAGGCCAAAATCCGGGATGCCAGGATTCCGTACCGGGTGCCTCCGGGTGCGGAGCTTCCGGCGCGCCTGCCGGCGGTGCTCGCGGTGGTGTACCTCATCTTCAACGAGGGCTACAGTTCCAGCTCCGGCGGGCCCCTGATCCGGGCCGACCTCTGCCGGGAGGCGATCAGGCTGGGCCGCCTGCTGGCGGCGCTGATGCCGGACGAACCCGAGGTCAGCGGGCTGCTGGCCCTCATGCTGCTGACCGAATCACGGCGCGGCGCGAGGCAAGCCTACGGCGGCCTGGTGCTCCTGGCGGATCAGGACCGCCGCCTGTGGGACCGTGCCCTGATCGCCGAAGGCCAGGCGCTGGTTCGTCGCTGTTTGCGGCGGAACCAGCCGGGACCATACCAGTTGCAGGCCGCGATCAACGCCGTGCACAGCGCCGCACCCGAGGCCGCAGCAACGGACTGGCGGCAGGTCCTCCGGCTCTACGACCAGCTCCTCGAGGTCGCGCCCGGGCCGGTTGTGGAGCTCAACCGGGCCGTGGCCCTCGCCGAGGTCGAAGGCCCGGAAGCTGCGCTGCGCCTCGCCGACGCGCTCGGCCTGGAGAACTACAGTCCGTTCCACGCTGTCCGCGCCGATTTCCTCGTCCGGCTGGGCCGCCTTGATGAGGCCGTGGCAGCGTACACCTCCGCCCTGAGGCTGGTCCGGAACGCTGCCGACCGGAGATTCCTGGAAGCCCGCCTGCGTGACGTCGGCCCGCGGGCCGCGAACTCTGCTGCGGGCCCGGGCCCGGGACCATCTCCCGGAGAAGGAGACCCCTCCTAACGGAGAAAGGCACCGGCGGTCAGCTGCGGGAAAATGGGGGAAAACCCGCTGCAGACCACCGGTGCCGGGCAGACATCCGCACGCCTGCCGCATCACTCGCACCCTCAATGAGGTAACCACTACGTTACGCACGGAGTTTGTGAAGACCCTGACCCCGGGATGTGAGCTGGCTGTGAATCGGGCCGGACTGCAATGATGGGGGCATGAGCAACCGAATCGCATTCCTGGGCTGTGGATCAATGAACGAGGCCATCATGACCGGCCTGATCGCGGGCGGCGCTGACCCGGCGGACATCATCGCCACGGTCCGCCGTGCCGAACGGGCCGACGAACTGGCCAAACGGCACCACGGCATTACGGCCATCGCCGGCGAGGAAGAGCCGGAGAACAACAAACAGGCGGCCACCGGCGCCGACGTCGTCATCCTGGGCGTCAAGCCCGTCGGCATCGCCGACCTCGCCCGTGAAATCGGCGATTCGCTGGCACCGGGCACGATCGTCATCAGCGTCGCGGCCGCCGTGTCGCTCGAGCAGCTGGAAGCGGCCCTGCCGGCCGGCCAGCCCGTCATCCGGAGCATGCCCAACACCCCCGCGCAGCTGGGCCGCGGCGTCGTGTCCGTGTCGCCGGGCACGCACTGCACCCCGGCGCAGCTCCAGCGGGCCAAGAACGTCCTGGCCGCCGCGGGCACCGTCGTCGAAATCCCCGAACACCAGGTCGACGCGCTGTCCGCGATCAGCGGCTCGGGCCCGGCATACGCGTTCTACCTGGCCGAAGCGATGGCGGACGCCGGCGTCGAACTGGGACTCGACCCCGAGCTGTCGCTGCTGATTGCCCGTGAAACCGTCGCCGGGGCCGGCTTTATGCTGGCTGAGCCGGGCGCGGATCCGGTGGCGCTGCGCAGGGCCGTCACCAGCCCCAACGGCACGACCGAACGCGCCATCGCGAGCTTTGACGCGAGCGGACTGCCCGCGATCATCGCCGAGGGCGCCCGCGCTGCCTCCGCGCGGTCCGCGGAAATCACCCAGCAGCTCGGCTAGCGGCAGACGCGGGCGCAGCCCATGACGCAGACCGGACCGGGTGGCAGGATGGGACCCATGGAACTGCACATCACAGGGGACCCCGCGGCGGACAAACTACTCAGCGACGACGCGTTTGCGCTGCTCACCGGCATGCTGCTTGACCAACAGGTGACCATGGAATCGGCCTTTGCCGGTCCGGAAAAAATCCGGACGCGCATCGGTTCCATGGATCCAGCCGCGATCGCCGACTACGATCCGCAAAAGTTCGTGGAGATGTTTAAAGAGCGTCCGGCCGTCCACCGGTTCCCCGGATCAATGGCCGGCCGCGTCCAATCCCTTGCTGAGACGGTGCACCAAGACTGGAACGGCGACGCTACTGCCATCTGGACGCTTGGTGAGCCCGACGGGCAGGAGGTGCTGCGCCGGCTCAAGGCATTGCCGGGATTTGGCGAGCAAAAAGCGATGATCTTTTTGGCGCTGCTGGGGAAGCAGTGTGGCCTCCAGGCTGAAGGCTGGCGCGAGGCCGCCGGCCACTATGGTCAGGAGGATGCCTTCCTGTCCGTCGCTGACATTGTGGATCCGGAGTCGCTGAGCAAGGTGCGGGCCAGCAAGCAGGCGGCCAAGGCCGCCGCGAAGGCTGCGAAGACCGCCGGGCCCTGATAGTGCCTCAGCTGGTGCCCCGGATGTCACCGCTTCCACCCCGCCGGGAAGTCCCGGCGGAGCCGCTACGGCCGGGCGGCGAACCGCTCCAGCAGGTCCACGTGCCCGGAAACGATGAGCATGTCCCGGGAGGAAACCTTCGTCTCCGGACGGGCGTAGGTGAAGTCCTCGCCCGGTGATTTCACGCCCACAATCGTGACGCCGTACTTGGAACGGACCTTGGATTCGTCCAGGGTGAAACCCACCGTCTCGCGCGGCGGATACATCTTTACGATCGCGAAGTCGTCGTCGAACTCGATGAAGTCCAGCATGCGGCCGGAGACCAGGTGCGCGGCCCGGACGCCGGCGTCGGCCTCCGGGTAGATCACGTGGTTGGCTCCGATCCGGGTCAGGATCTTGCCGTGCGAGGGCGTGATCGCCTTGACCCAAAGGTGCTCGATGCCGAGGTCCACGAGGTTCACCGTGATCAGCACGGAGGATTCAATCGAGGTGCCCACACCCACGACGGCGGAGCTGAACTCCTGCGCGCCGAGCTGGCGGAGCGCGTCGATATTGGTCGCGTCGGCCTCGACGACATGGGTCAGCACGCTGGCCCACTTCTGCACCAGCGACCGGTCGCGTTCGATCGCCAGCACCTCGCGGCCCTGTTTGACGAGCTGCTCGGCCGTGGATGCGCCGAAGCGGCCCAGCCCGATCACCAGCACGGGGGCGTTGTGGGCGGGGCGGTTGACGGCGCCTGAGGAACTAGCCAATGATCGGTCTCTCTTCCGGGTAGTGGTACAGCTGGCTGCGCTGGCGCAGCGCCAGGGCGGCGGCGAGGGTGACAGTCCCGACGCGCCCGGCGAACATCAGGGCGGCGAGGACGTAAACGCCCGACGGCGGCAGTTCGGCACTCAGGTTCGTGCTCAGGCCCACCGTGGCGAAGGCGGAAATGGTTTCAAAGAGCACCCGGTCCAGTGACGCCCCGCTGATGTGGAGCAGCAGCATGGCCGACACGGCGACGAGCGTGGCGCCTGCGACGATGACCGAGATCGCCACCCGCATGGTGCCCTCGGGGATGGTGCGGCCGTAGACCTTCACATCGGAGTCGCCGCGGGCCTCTGCCGCGATCGCCAGGAACATCACCGCGATGGTGGTGACCTTGATGCCGCCCGCCGTCGACGCCGAACCGCCGCCGGCAAACATCAGGGCGTCGGTCAGGAGCATGGTGGTGGAGTCCATTGCGTTCTGGTCCACCAGGTTGAAGCCGCCGGAGCGGGTCATCACGGACGCGAAGAGCGAATGCGTGACCTTGTCGCCGACGGTCATGCCGCCGATGGTCAGGAGATTGTTCCACTCCATCAGCCCCCACAGCACGGTCCCGGACACCAGCAGAACCAGCGAGACCTGGATGGTCAGCTTGGTGTGCAGGTTCCATTTCTTCCAGTTGAAGCCGTTCTGCTGCAGCACCATCACCACCGGGAAACCCAGGCTGCCGAGGAAGACGCCGAGCATCAGCGGGACGAGGATCCACAAATCAGTCTCGTACGGCACGATGCCGTCCGAGTGCGGCGTGAACCCGGCGTTGTTGAACGAGGAAATGGAATAGAAAACCCCATGCCAGACCGACTGGCCGAAGCTTTCGCCCAGCATCAGGAACCGCGGGATCAGCGCCAGCGCCAGTGCTGCCTCGATCACCACCGAGGTGACGATGACGATCCGCAGCAGGGTGCCCACTTCACCGAGGCGGCCTGCATTCATGGCCTCCTGGGCAATCAGCTTGCCGCGGACGCCCAGCTTCTTGCTCACCATGAGGGCCAGCAGCGAGGCCAGGGTCAGGGTGCCCAGGCCGCCCACGAAGATGCCGATGAGGATGACGAGCTGGCCGAAGAATGACCAGTGCACCGCCGTGGACACCACGGTCAGACCCGTCACGCAGACGGCGGACACGGCAGTGAACAGCGACTGGTACAGAGGCGTGGATTCGCCGGTGGCGGAGGAAACCGGCAGGGACAGCAAACCAGTGAAGACCAGGATCACGATGCCGAACGCGGACAGCGCGAGCCGGGCCGGGGAGGTGTTGGCAATGTTGTCGATGAAGTCGCGGAGGCGTGTGAAGATCCACAGGCCTTCCCGCTCCGGAGCGCCCGGGTGCCAGCTGGCCGGGCTCTTGGACCTCGACTGGCTCTGCGTCATGTGTCGCTTATCCTCGCTTGAAACTGCTTCCTTCAGTAGTAAACCACTAAACCCCGCGCAATGACTGGGGAACGGGCCACCATGCTCGGGTAGCCTGTGATTGATGACATACCTGCCGGGGCTCGCAAAGACCGCACTGCCAACGACGGTGGTGTGGGATCCTGCCATGACCGCCTACAACTTCGGCCACAGCCACCCGATGGCCCCGGAGCGGATGGAGCTCACGGCGAAGCTGGCCGGAAGCCTCGGTCTGCTGGACCTGGAGAACGTCACCGTCTCGGCGCCGGACGTCGCCAGTGACGCGGAGCTGAGCACCGTCCACAGCCCGGAGTTCGTTGCCGCCGTGCGGCGCGTCAGCGCGGATCCGGAGACCCCTGACCTCGAGCGCGGGCTTGGCACCGAGGATGATCCGGCCTTCGCCGGCATGCACGAGGCCAGTGCCCGGCTGGCCGGCGGCTCGCTGCTGGCCGCCGCCGCGGTCCTGGACGGCACGGCTGTCCGGGCAGTGAACTTCGGCGGTGGCATGCACCACGCATCCCGCGAACGCGCGAGCGGTTTCTGCATCTACAACGACGCGGCCCTCGCCATCCAGCGGCTGCTCGACGGCGGCGTCCAGCGAGTGGCGTATGTCGACATCGACGCCCACCACGGCGACGGAACCCAGAGCATCTTCTGGGACGATCCGCGCGTGCTGACGATCTCCCTGCACGAGACGGGGCTGACCCTGTTCCCGGGCACCGGCTACGCCAACGAAATCGGCGGGCCCAATGCGCAGGGCAGTGCCGTGAACGTGGCCCTGCCGGCGGGCACCGGGGACGGGGGCTGGCTCCGCGCCTTCCACGCCGTGGTGCCGCAGCTCGTCGGCGCCTTCAACCCCGAGGTCATCGTGAGCCAGCACGGCTGCGACTCGCACCGGCTGGACCCGCTCACGCACCTGAACATCAGCGTCGACGGCCAGCGGGAGGCCGCCACCGCCATCGGCAACCTCGCGGCCCGCTACTGCGAGAACCGCTGGATCTCCACCGGCGGAGGGGGCTACAACGTCATCACCGTGGTGCCGCGGTCCTGGAGCCACCTGATCGCCATTGCGGCCGGCCGGCCGGTCCCGCTCCGCACCCCCGTGCCGGAGGACTGGCGCCGCTATGTCAAGGAAAAGTACGGGGCCAAGTACGGGGTCGCCGCACCCGAGCTGATGGGCGACGACGTCGACCTCTGGTGGCGCTCCTGGGAAGTCGGCTTCGATCCGAACGACGACGTGGACCGGACCGTGATGGCGACCCGCAAGGAAGTCTTCCCGCTGTACGGGCTGGATCCCTGGTTCGACTAGGACCGGTTCGGCGGGGACTGGTTCGGTGGGGACCGGTCCGGCGGGCAGCCGGCTAACCGGCTGTGGAAGGCTGGGTGTTTGGCTTCTCGGTCTGGAACACGACCCCGGCCGCGCCGATGATCCAGCCCAGCAGCGAGAGCGAGAACGCCCCGATCAGGTCGGTGGAGGCGGTACCCTTCACCAGCCAGACGCCCAGCACCAGCAGCCCGATCACGAGGTAGACCATCAACGCCGCGATAATCCGGCCGGACAGCTTGCTGGTGATGCCGCTGGTGTCCACGATACCTGCCCGGGCCTGAACGGCGGCCTCTCCGCCTGCAGCCTGCTCCTCGCGGCGCACCTCTGCAATGGTGAAGCCCATGGCGGAGGCGGTCAGTGAACTCAGTGAGGTGGAGAGCGCCCCGGCGGCGCAGACGACGGCGCCGTTGAGGTCGGGCGCGGTCCCCGGAATCTTCGGTATGAACACCCAGACCTGGAACAGCACGCTGCCCCAGACGATCACGAACAGGGCCAGGAACACGACGGCGATGATGTTGAAAAGCTGATTCCGGAAGAAGTCCCCCATGGTCGTCCACTCCTCTGCGTCAGTAGGGCTGCGGCCTTTCCTGCCGGGCAGGCGGTGTGTCCGTTCTAGCACCGCGCCCGGTCCGGGGCAATGCCCGGTGGCTATCCGCCGGGGCGCCAACTAGTGGATGCCATCCGGCGTATATGTCGCTAGTGTTGAGGGCATGGTGACAGACGACGTATTTGCCGTCATTGCTGAGGCAACCCGGCGTGACATTCTGGTATCCCTCCGCAAGGGGGACAAAGCAGTGGGGGAGCTGGTCCAGGAGCTCGCGGCCAGCCAGCCAACCATTTCCAAGCACCTGAAGGTACTCCGCGAAGCGGACCTGGTGAGTATGCGAGCCCAGGGCCAGAAACGCTACTACACGCTCAATCCCAAGCCGCTGGCCGGAATCGCCAGCTGGCTGGAGACCTTCGACGTCGCCGCAGCCCCCGCGCCGGAACCGGCGCGGACCGCGGGACCCCGGATCCTGCCCGTCCCCGCCCCCGACACCCTCGCCGCTGCCGCCGCCGCTCCGGCCGCAGCGGCTGAGGCCCCGCAAGCCACCCCGCCCGCCGCCGCACTCCAGCCGGCCGCGGCACTGGCCGGACGGCCCGCCGGCAGCCCGCTGAGTCCCGCCGTCGTCCTCCCGGTCGGCACGGCAGGCGAGGACCGGATGCCGCAGCAGATCGGCCGTACCGTCGGCCGGGCGGCCACCAGGGCCGCTGATCTGCTGGCCAGCCTGCCGAAGTTCGGCCGCCGGAAGTAACGCGCGGGACATAGCACAGCGGAAGTCGCCCGGGCAGTTTGTGTCCCTCGCCACGCCGTTTTTGTCACACGGGGCGCCCTGCCGTGCTCGAATAGAAATCCCTTCCGCACGGTGCAACCATGGAAAGGCTTGTTTTTCACGCCCACCGAGGGCGCCAAGGTTTAGGGAGTTGCAATGGACGCACGGCTTGAAGCCATCCGGGACACGGTGCTGGCACGGAATCCCGGCGAAGCGGAGTTCCACCAGGCCGTCACCGAGGTCTTCGAAAGCCTCGGACCGGTGCACGACCGCCACCCGGAGTTCCTCGAAGGCGCAGTGCTCGAACGGCTCTGCGAGCCCGAACGGCAGATCATCTTCCGGGTCCCGTGGGTCGACGGGGCCGGGCGCGTCCAGATCAACCGCGGTTTCCGGGTCGAGTTCAACTCCGCCCTGGGCCCCTTCAAGGGCGGCCTGCGGTTCCACCCTTCGGTGAACCTGGGAATCGTGAAGTTCCTCGGCTTCGAACAGATCTTCAAGAATGCCCTGACCGGCATGCCAATCGGCGGCGGCAAGGGCGGCTCCGACTTCGACCCCCGCGGCCGCTCGGACGCCGAGATCATGCGGTTCTGCCAGTCTTTTATGACCGAGCTGTACCGCCACATCGGCGAGTACACCGACGTGCCGGCCGGTGACATCGGCGTCGGCGGCCGCGAGATCGGCTACCTCTTCGGGCAGTACAAGCGGATCACCAACCGCTACGAATCCGGCGTCCTCACCGGCAAGGGCATCTCCTGGGGCGGCTCGCTGGTACGCCCCGAAGCCACCGGCTACGGCACCGTGATCTTTACCGAGGAAATGCTCAAGACCCGCGGCCGGTCCTTCGACGGCCAGCGCGTGGTGGTCTCCGGCTCGGGCAACGTCGCCATCAACGCGATCGCCAAGGCCCAGACACTCGGCGCCACCGTCGTCGCCTGCTCCGATTCCTCGGGCTACGTCGTCGACGAGGCCGGCATCGACGTCGCGCTGCTGCGCCAGATCAAGGAGGTCGAGCGCGGGCGGCTCAAGGACTACGAGGCCCGGCGCTCCGCCGTCTCCTACGTGGAAGGCGGCTCCGTCTGGGACGTCGACGCGACCGTCGCGCTGCCGTGTGCCACGCAGAACGAGCTCGACGGCGACGCTGCCGCCCGGCTGGTCCGCAACGGACTGCTGGCGGTGGGTGAGGGCGCCAACATGCCCTCGACCCGTGAAGCCGTCGCCGTCTTCCAGGAAGCCGGCATCCTGTTCGGGCCGGGCAAGGCTGCGAACGCGGGCGGCGTGGCCACCTCCGCGCTGGAAATGCAGCAGAACGCGAGCCGCGACTCCTGGACCTTCGCGCACACCGAGGAACGGCTCACCGAGATCATGATCGGGATCCACGACCGCTGCGCAGCCACTGCGGACGAGTACGGCGACCCGGGAAACTACGTGCTGGGCGCGAACATCGGCGGCTTCGTGAAGGTGGCGGACGCGATGCTCGCCCAGGGACTCATCTAGGGCCGGACCCCCCGGACTTCTCCCGCACCCCCTCCCGCACCAAGTTGGCAGTTCGCGGCAATGTTCCTGACGGACACTGCCGCGAACTGCCCACTCGGGGAGCTGCGGGCTATTTCGTGAGCAGTCGCACGTGGTCCGGGGTTAGCTCCGAGATCCGGCTGACGCCGAGCAGGGCCATGGTGCGGAGCATGTCCTTTTCCAGGATCTCGAGGGCCCGGTCCACGCCGGCCCGGCCGCCGGCCATGAGCCCGTACAGGTAGGCGCGTCCGATCAGCGTAAAGTCGGCGCCCAGGGCCAGGGCGGCGATGATGTCCGCCCCGCTCATGATGCCGGTGTCCAGGATGACCGCGGCGTCGCTGTTGTCCGCCTTGAGCGCTGCCGAGACCTCAGGCAGCAGATGGAACGGGATGGGGGCGCGGTCCAGCTGGCGGCCGCCGTGGTTGGACAGGACCACGCCGTCGGCCCCGTGGTCCGCCACCCTGCGGGCGTCCTCGACGGTCTGGATGCCCTTGACCACGAGCTTGCCCTTCCAGGTCGCGCGCAGCCAGTCGAGGTCCTCGAACGTCAAGGTGGGGTCGAACATCGAGTTGATCAGGTCCGCGACCGTGCCGGTGTAGCGGGAGAGCGACGCGAAGGTCAGCGGCTCGTGGGTGAGGAAGTTGAACCACCACGCCGGCCGGTAGGAGGCGTCCAGTACGGTCTTGATGGTCAGGGCCGGCGGGATCGTCATGCCGTTGCGGACGTCGCGCAGCCGGGCCCCGGCGACGGCGGTGTCCACCGTGACCATGAGGGTGTCGTTGCCGGCCTTCGCGGCGCGTTCGATCAGCTCCAGCGAGCGGTCCCGGTCGGTCCAAAGGTAGAGCTGGAACCAGTTGCGGCCGTCCGGTGCGGCGGCGGCCACATCCTCGATGGACGCCGTGCCCATCGTGGAGAGCGTGTACGGGATGCCGGCGGCCGCGGCGGCCTGGGACCCGGCGTACTCGCCTTCGGACTGCATCATCCGGGTGAATCCGGTCGGTGCGATGCCCACCGGGAGCCGGGACGGTTTCCCCAGGATGTCGGTGCTGAGGTCGATACTGGAGACGTCGCGCAGGATGCCGGGCCGGAACTCGATGTCCAGGAACGCCTGGCGGGCGCGGCGCAGGGTGATCTCGGCTTCGGCAGCGCCGTCGGTGTAGTCGAACGGGGCCTGCGGTGTGCGGCGCTTGGCCATCTCCCGGAGCTCCCAGATGGTGCTGGCGCGGCGCAGCCGGGCGGCGCGGCTGAACTCGGGCTTCTTGAACTGCATCAGGGGGGCGAGGTCCGCGTACTTGGGGACGCGGCGCCTGAGCGCGGCGGGAACGATTCCCGGGGTGGCCGCGGCCGGGTGGCGGCCCGTGCCGGTGTCTTCTGCCTGGGTGGGCGCCTCGGGGTTGCCGGGGTCAATCGTCTGCGTCATTGCTGCCTCCTTGGCGTGGGACTGTGCCGACTCTGTGGCCTAACCACACTGTAGGGGATACGGTCAGGCCGTCTTCCGCGCCAGCTTGGGCCTGCGCCACGCGAGGAGGCACTACGCGGCAATGCTCGGCCCGGGCATTGCCGCGAAGTGTCTTCTCGGTGCCGCGGGACAACGGGGGTGCCGGCGAAATGTTACGCGGCCGGTTTTGCCGCTCGCCGGGCGCCGGGGCTATCGTCAAAACATGACAAACCGTTGGTATGCGTATTTTTCGTTGGCTCTGGAGGGGCCCGCGTCTAGCTGACACGCATCCAACCTTCCTTCAGAGCCAACAGGGCAGAGACCATTCTCTGCCCTTCGCCATTTCCCGGCGGGTTCTGATCAGGGCCCGCTCCGCATCCGGAACAGGACCCGCACATGAGCATCGAAGCAGCCCCCGAATCCAAGCAGTCCACCTCTAACCTGCGTATCAGCGAGTTCACTCCGCTGCCGACCCCGCAGGACATGCTCGCGGAACTGCCGCTGGACGACCGCCTTGCCGGGGTCGTTGCACGGGGCCGGGACGAGGTCCGGGCCATCATGGACGGGGTCGATGACCGCCTGCTCGTGATCGTGGGCCCCTGCTCGATCCACGATCCCAAAGCCGGCCTCGAATACGCCCGCCGGCTGGTCAGCCAGGCCGAGCAGCACAAGGAAGACCTGCTGATCGTGATGCGGGCCTACTTCGAAAAGCCCCGCACCACGGTGGGCTGGAAGGGCCTGATCAACGACCCGCGGCTCGACGGCAGCCACGACATCGCGTCCGGGCTGCACGCCGCCCGCCGCTTCCTGCAGCAGGTCACCGCGCTCGGCCTCCCCGCCGGCACCGAGTTCCTGGAACCCATCAGCCCGCAGTACATGGCGGACCTGGTCTCCTGGGGCGCCATCGGTGCCCGCACCACGGAAAGCCAGATCCACCGGCAGCTGGCGTCCGGGCTGTCCATGCCGATCGGGTTCAAGAACGGGACCGACGGCGATCTGCAGGTTGCGCTCGACGCGTGCAGCGCCGCCGGGGCAGCCCAGGCGTTCCTCGGCATCGACGGCGAGGGCCGGGCCGCCCTGGTCGCCACGGCCGGAAACCCGGACACGCACATCATCCTTCGCGGCGGACGCAAGGGCCCCAACTACTCCGCCCCCGACGTCGAGGCCGCCACCGCCAAGCTTGCCGCGAAGCAGCTCAACCCGCGTCTGATCGTTGACGCGAGCCACGCCAACAGCGGCAAGAGCCACCACCGGCAGGCGGAAGTCGCCCTCGAGATCGGTTCAGAGCTGGAGAGCGGAGGCGCCGCGGCGGGTGCCATCGCCGGTGTCATGCTGGAGAGCTTCCTCGTGGGCGGGGCGCAGAACCTGGACGTCGTCGAGCACGCCGCCGGAACGGACACGCTCGTCTACGGCCAGAGCGTGACGGACGCCTGCATGGACTGGGACGTCACGGCCTCGGTGTTGGCGCAGCTGGCGGCCTCGGCGCGCATCCGCCGGACCCGGGGCTAGGCCGGGCCGAGGGGGCGCGGAGCCGGACAAATCCGCGTCCCCGGCCAGTGGAATCCCTCGCTGGTCTTTCACAGGGGCACCATCAGCCCCTACAGTATCTAGTACATGGTTGTTTGATGACTCAGCATCGGCGCACCGCCATGTCGTTCCGATGGGGCTGCCGTTCGCTTGAGTAAAGGAATAGGGAAATGTCTTCGGAGGCTAACTTCTCCAACGCACGCTTTTTGACCGTGGCCGAAGTCGCGGAGCTGATGCGGGTGTCGAAAATGACCGTGTACCGTCTTGTTCATTCCGGCGAGATGCCGGCTGTCCGGTTCGGGCGCTCTTACCGGGTGCCGCAGTCCGCCGTCGAAAAGTACCTCAAAGGTGCTGTCGTGGACGGGAACACGGAAACAGGCTGAGTTTCCGGCGACTTCTAAGGCCGGAATAAGAATCTGCAGGGCCCCGGATGGCCCCTGCGGTCGTGGGGCGCCCCCGTTAGGCGGTACCCTGTTAAGGAACGTTTTACGTCATTGTAAGAACCTGTCAGTTGTACAGTCTGCTGCTTAGCCCGCGGACCCTTTCCAACAGGCAGGTACTGCATCTAGCCGGTAAGGAACTTTCGTGGGTTCAGTTATTAAGAAGCGTCGCAAGCGTATGGCCAAGAAGAAGCACCGCAAGCTGCTTCGCAAGACGCGCCACCAGCGTCGCAATAAGAAGTAGAGATACTTCACCTCATGTGAATGCCCGTTGCCTATCCGGCAGCGGGCATTTTCTTTGGCGTTTCCGCGCCTGTTTCGGACGGGTGACTCGGATTCGGACGGGCGCGGCCCGGATCCGCGTAGCGCGCGTCCGGAAGCGTAGCGGAATGCGCTGCGCGTCCCGTAAGCGGTGGTTGCCTCAGACCGGAGTGCCCGCCAGCAGGAGAACCCGCGGCAGAGCGTCTCGCCGGCGGTGGTTGCCTCAGACCGGAGTGCCCGCCAGGACCCAGTTTCCGCGCCTGTTTCGGACGGGTGACTCGGATTCGGACGGGTGCGGCCCGGATCCGCGTAGCGCGCGTCCGAAAGCGTAGCGGAACGTGCGGCGCGTCCCGCCTCGGGTGCCTCGGCAGAGGAGAACCCGTGGCAGAGCGTCCCGTAAGCGGTGGTTGCCTCAGACCGGAGTGCCCGCCAGGATCCCGTTTCCGCGCCTGTTTCGGACGGGTGACTCGGATCCGGACGGCGGCGGCCCGGATCCGCGTAGCCCGCGTCCGGAAGCGTAGCGGAACGTGCTGCGCGTCCCGCCGTGGGTGCCTCGGCAGCAGGAGAACCCGTGGCAGAGCGTCCCGCCGGCGGTGGTTGCCTCAGACCGGAGTGCCCGCCAGGACCCAGTTTCCGCGCCTGTTTCGGACGGGTGACTCGGATTCGGACGGCGGCGGCCCGGATCCGCGTAGCGCGCGTCCGGAAGCGTAGCGGAACGTGCGGCGCGTCAGACGCGGGGGCCGCGGAAGCGGGAAAACCCGCGCCAGAGGCCGTAGATCGCCCCGCCGGCGGTGGCGGCCTTGAGCCCCAGGGTGGCCGCGCGCCGTCCGGAGCGGAAGTCGTAGACCGGCCAGTTGTGTTCGCGGGCGTGGCGGCGGAGCCGTGCGTCGGGGTTGATGGCCACCGGGTGCCCCACCATGCTCAGCAGCGGGATGTCGTTGTGCGAATCGCTGTACGCCCAGCAGCGAGCCAGGTCCAGCCCCTCGGCCTCGGCCACCGCACTCACCGCAACGGCCTTGGCGGGGCCGTGCAGGATCTCGCCGACCAGCCGCCCGGTGTAGCAGCCGTCCAGAATTTCGCCCACAGTGCCCAAAGCGCCGGTGAGTCCCAGCCTGCTCGAAATGACGGTGGCCACCTCGATGGGCGTCGCCGTCACCAGCCACACCTTCCGGCCCACCCGGAGATGCTGCTCGGCAAGGGCCTTGGCCCCCGGCCAGATCCGGGATTCAATCATTTCGTCATACACTTCTTCGCCGAGGGCCTCGACGTCCTCAACGGTGAAACCGGCGCCGAGGGCCAGGGCGGTGTCGCGGACGGAGTGTACGTCGTCGAGCTTCTCCCCGCGGAGCACAAACATCAGCTGCTTCCAGGCGAAACCGGCCGCCTGCGGAATTGTGAACGCCCCGCGCTGGTGCATCTTGCGGGCCACATGGAACAGGCTGGCGCCCCGCATCAGGGTGTTGTCGACGTCGAAGAACGCGGCTTCGCCGTGCTGCGGTGCTGCAACAGGCTCGGCGACCACAGCGACGTACTTCTCTTCGGGCATGCCACGAGTCTAGTCAAAGGCGCGACCGGTTCCCGTCCCCGGGCCGCGGCGGCGCCGGATGTGTCCGTCGCGTCGACGGCGGACCGGCGGCCGGGCTACCGTGGAGCCATGCCAACCCCCGACGTCGTCCTCCTCACCAAAGCTGACTGCCATCTCTGCTCGGCGGCGCGCTCCGCCGTCGACCGCGTCACCACGAGCCTCGGCATCGGCTGGCGGGAGCAGCCGGTGGATGACGACGCCGAATTGCGGGAACGCTTTGCGGAAGAAATTCCGGTACTGCTGGTGGACGGCGTCCAGCGGGACTTCTGGAAGATCGACGAAGTCCGGCTGGAGCGGACGCTGCGGCGGGCGCTGGGCCAGCAGGCCTGAGCGGCCGGGAGCGCCGGCTTTGTTCGCGGAACTGCCGGGGCCATAGAGTGGAAGTCACAACGCGACTTAATGGAGCAGATAGTGACTTCGCTGGATTCATCCCCGGGCGCGATTCCCGAGGGAGCAGGGGCTGCCGCCAAGCAGATTCCGCCTGCGGCCGTGGCCCGGCTGACCATCTATCTGCGCGCCCTGACGACCCTTCTCTCCGAGGGCGTTGACCGGGTCTCCTCCGAATCCCTGGCCGAGGCCTCCGGTGTGAGCTCCTCTACCCTCCGCAAGGACCTTTCCTATGTGGGCTCGTACGGGACGCGCGGCGTCGGCTACGAAGTGCAGTACCTCAACCGTCATATTGCCGCGGCCCTGGGCCTGACGCACGACTGGAAGGTCGCCATCGTCGGTGCCGGCAACCTGGGCAAGGCGCTGGCCCGGTACGGCGGGTTCGAGTCCCGGGGCTTTGACATTGTTGCGATTTTTGACGCGGACCAAATGGTGGTGGGCAGCGAGGTGGGCTGGCTGCGGGTCAGCGACGCCGCCGACCTTGAGCCGGTGCTGCAACGGACCGGAGCCAACATGGTCGTGCTGGCCCTGCCGGCCGCCGTGGCGCAGGAAGTCTGCGACCGCGTGGTGGCCGCCGGGGTGCGGAGCATCCTGAGTTTTGCCCCGGTGATGCTGCAGGTGCCGCCCGGGGTCAACCTGCGCAAAGTGGATATGGCCACCGAGCTCCAGATCCTCGCCTATCACGCACAAAGGGCGCAGGATCCGGAGGATGCTGACTAGCTTCAGTCAGCCCGTCCGGCTCCCGCGCCCTCTGCGCCGGCGCCCGGCTGCTGGGTACGAATTGCCTTAGTGCGGAGTTGCCTTAGTACGGCTTGCCCGGCTGGCCGTACGGGTTGGCGAACGGCTGCCGCTTGCTGAAGTACGGCGACGTTGCCGGCAGGTACAGCATCACGATGCCGGCGATGCCAAGGAGAACCGCCAGGGTGCCGAGGCTGACCGGGTAGAGGCTGAAGATCGACAGGGCGGCGAAGACGGTTCCAAGGATCCGCGCCCAGTTCCTGCCTTTGCGGACGTTCAAGGCCACGAGCGCGTAGAGTCCGGCGCCGATCACGGCGAAGACCACGATGCTGCCAACCAGGAATCCCCTGATGTCTTCGAACCTGATGTCGGCGCCGCCGGCGGCCATCTGCTGTTCGAACGTGTCGCGCATGACGGGGGAGTCGATCATGCCGATCGCCAGCAGGAGGGACAGGACCCAGACCGCGCCGGACGCGACAATGAGCCAGAAGGCCGTGTTAACCAGCTTGGGCATGCCCGCCTGGCCCGCCGTGGCCTGCGGCTGGTCGGAGGGGAACTGGCCGTAGGCGGACTGGCCATAGGGAGACTGGCCGAAGCCGGGCTGGCCCGACGGCGGCGTCTGCTGGTTGTACCCGGGCTGGTTGTACTGCGGCGGGTTCTGGCCGTACTGGGGAAGCTGCGGGGCGTTCTGCCCGTACTGCGGCGCCTGCTGGCCGTACTGCGGGGCGGACGGGGCCTGGCCGTACTGCGGCGCGGCGGGTGGGGTCTGGCCATACTGCGGCGCGGACGGCGGCTGCTGGCCGTACTGCGGCGCGGCTGGAGGCTGCTGGCTGTACTCGGGTGCGTTCTGGCCGTAGCGGGGTGCCGGCTGTTCACCGGGCTCGGGGGCGTCCGGGTTCGATGGCGGGACTGGCGGGATGCTCATGGGCGTTCCTTTGCGTGGCGGTCTGATTTCGGATACCGGAAACAGCTTCCTGCCCTGCCCCCAGCATGGTTTACGTCCACCGTACCGCGCGTCGCCGCCCGCGCGGATCATTCCGGAGAGGTATTCTCGCCGCGTTCGCGGCGCCCGGGCTTTCGGACTCCGGCGTCTGTCAGTTCAGGTTCAGCTGCGGCCCCGCAGCGAGGCGAACCATGCCTGCGAGTTGGGCATCCACATCAGCACAACCGCCGCCAGGCTGACGATGAAGCTCGGCCAACTGCCGCCTCCGCGGCCTTCAGCGGCGCTGGCGTTAAGAATGGCCAGCAGCAGGGAGATCCCGGCGACGATCGTGAGGGCGAAGCGTGCCCATTCGCGCCCTTCCTTCATTTTCATGCTCAGGATGACCTGGGCCGCGGCGAGTGCGAGGGCCACCAGCACCAGCAGGAACACCACGAATCCCAGGCCCGGAGCGACCGCCAGGAGCACGAACGAGCCGAAGAGGCCGATCACACCGCCGAGCAGGCCCAACAGTCCACCGATGAGCCAGATCCAGTAGGAGACTTTGAGCTCTGTGGGCATCCCGGTGACGGTAAACATGCCGGAGAACCCGCCGCGGGGCATCGCGTCGTTGAAATTCTGCGGCCGGTCCGTCGGCATCTCGAAGCGGAATCCGCCCCGCGGCCGCCCCGCGGCCTGGTAATCCGGCGTCGTCTGGTAATCCGGCGGTGGCTGGTAACCCTGCGGACCCTGGTAGGCAGGCGGCTGTCCGGCGCCGGGCTGCGGTTCGTAGCCCTGCGGCGGGTACCCCTGGCCCTCCTGCTGGGGCGGGGCCTGGTACCCCGGCACGTCGTACCCCCCGGGCGCGGGCGGCGTGACCCCGGGCGGCTCGGAACCTGACGGCGGCACGTTGCCCGCCGTCGGGGGCTGGGCACCTGGCTGCTGCGGACGAGGTACCTCATTAGGGTTGCTCATGGCTCTCACTGTAGACCGCGGCTGTGCCGGTATCTAGGGAATCTGAGCGTGTTGCGGAGCATGTCGGCACGCCGCCGGGGCGGGCCGACATGCCGCTGCTTGCGGCGCTGCGGGGGCCCCTGGTGCAGCCTCGACGGCACACCGGGGGTTAACCAAAACACCCCGCTCCATCACGGGGATGGAGCGGGGTGCGGGCGGCTGGAGGCCGGGCCGGCCAGGTCCGGGGGACCGGCCGGCGGAACGTGTTGTGGCTAGGCTGCGGGAGCGATGAAGGCCAGTTCGAGGTTGACGGCAACCTTGTCGCTGACGAGCACGCCGCCGGCGTCGAGGACTGCGTTCCAGGTCAGGCCGAAGTCCTTGCGGCTGATCGTGGTCTCGGCGGACAGGCCGGCGCGGGTCATGCCGAACGGGTCGACAGCAACGCCATTGAATTCAGTCTCGAGGGACACCGGACGGGAAACGCCCTTGATGGTGAGCTCGCCCTGCAGTTCGTAGGCGTCACCCTTGGCGACGATGCTGCTGGAGACGAAGGAGATTTCCGGGAACTTCTCGACGTCGAAGAAATCTTCGCCGCGGACGTGGCCGTCGCGGTTGACATCGCCGGAGTCGAAGCTCGCGGTCTTGATCGTGGCGCTGACCTTGGAGTCGGCCACGTTCTCGGAGAGGTCCAGCGTGGCTTCCGCATCCTTGAACTGGCCGCGGACCTTGCTGATGCCCGCGTGGCGGACGGTGAAGGCAATTTCGCTGTGTGAGTTGTCGAGGGTCCAGAGGCCGGTGGTGACGTTGGCGGGAAGAGCCATGGTGTTTCTCCTTGTGTCGGGCGGGTCGTGCACTCGTCTGATCGTCGACCGGGGCTCCATTTATTGAAGTCTCAACCAACTGCATACCAATGTAAACATGCATTTGCATCCTTTATTCCAACTCCAGGGAACATTTCTGAAAACTCTTGAGTTCTACTTCCTGTAGAAGATTTCGTCATTGCCCCTGCCCTTTGAGAAACTGGTACACATGCCCCAAGCCACTGTTCATTTGCTCCGCCACGGCGAGGTCAGTAATCCCGACGGCGTCCTGTACGGCAGGCTGCCCGAGTTCCACCTCTCCGAGCTCGGCCGGGAAATGGCCCGGACCCTTGCGGAGCACTTCAGCGAGCGGTCCAGGCAGGGTGCGAAGATCGTCCATCTCGTGGCCTCGCCGCTGACCCGCGCGCAGGAAACAGCAGAGCCCATCGCCGAGGCCCTCAGCCTTGCCATCACCACCGAGGCCCGGATCATCGAGGCCGCCAACTACTTCGAGGGTCTTCACGTCGACAAGGGGGAGATCCTCAAACCAAAGCACTGGCCCATGCTGCGCAACCCGTTCCGGCCGTCCTGGGGCGAGCCGTACAAGGAACAGGCTGCCCGGGTGATCGCCGCGGTCCAGGACGCCCGCCTGCGCGCCATCGAACTCGGCGGCGACGGTGCCGAAGCGATCCTCGTCAGCCACCAGCTGCCGATCTGGGCCACCCGTCTCAGCGCCGAGGGCAGGCCGCTGTGGCATGATCCGCGCAAACGCGAATGCACGCTCACCTCGATCACGTCCCTGGTGTTCGACGACGCCGGGAACATCCTGCGGGTCGACTACAGCGAGCCTGCAGCCGCCCTTCTTCCCGGTGCTTCCAGCACCCCCGGAGCCTGAGCATGAGCGGAAACCTCGGAAAGACGTCACCCCTGAGCCGCCGCAGCGTCCTGATGGCGGGCGGTGCCGGGCTCGCCGTCGTGCTGGGTCTCTCCGGCTGCGCCCAGGAGGATGCCCTGGCCCAGCAGGCCAGGGCCGGCGACAACAAGAACTACGTGGCCGGCGACGGTTCGGTGACGGAATTCGCCGTCGCGGACCGCAAGAGCCCCGTTGCCATCAAGGGCACGCTCTTCGACGGCACCGCAGTGACGGCCCAGGCCTTCCAGGGCCAGGTCACCGTGCTCAACTTCTGGTTCGCCGCCTGCGCGCCGTGCCGGGTGGAGGCGCCCTCGCTGGAGGCCCTGCACCAGGAGTTCAAGAGCCAGGGCGTGCAGTTCTTCGGCGTCAACCTCCGCGATGAGAAGGCCACGGCGGAAGCGTTCGACAAGACCTTCAACCTGACGTACCCGAGCTTCAATGACAAGGACGGCGCCGTTCTGCTGGCCGTTTCCGGCCTGGTGCCCCCGGGAGCCGTCCCCACCACGCTCGTGCTCGACAAGCAGGGCCGCGTGGCGTCCCGTGTCCTTGGTGAAATCCAAAAGGGCACGCTCAAGTCCCTCATCGCCGCTGCCGTGGCCGAGTAGCGGACAGGCCAGCCATCGTGAACAGCCCCTTCGCCGAAGCCATCCTGAGCGGTTCGCTGCTGCTTGCCATCCCGGTGGCACTGCTCGCCGGCTTCGTCTCCTTCCTGTCGCCCTGCGTGCTGCCGCTCGTGCCGGGCTATCTGGGCTACGTCACGGGACTGACCGGCGTCGACCTCCAAAAGCAGAAGCGCGGCCGCATGCTGGCGGGCATCGGGCTGTTTGTGCTGGGTTTCTCGGTGATCTTTGTGCTGCTCGGCGGGGCGTTCGGGCAGCTTGGGACGCTGATCACCGGCTCGCAGAACGCCTGGATCACCCAGCTGCTGGGCGTCCTCGTGATCATCATGGGTGTGGTGTTCATGGGCGGGTTCGGCTGGCTGCAGCGCGACGCCAAGATCCAGTCCAGGCCGCCGGCCGGGCTGTGGGGTGCGCCGCTGCTGGGCATCACCTTCGGCCTCGGCTGGGCGCCCTGCATCGGCCCGACCTATTCCGCGGTCCAGCTGCTGAGCCTTTCCGGGGGATCCTCGGCGGCCAAGGGTGCGTTCCTGGCCTTTGTCTATAGCCTTGGGCTGGGCATCCCCTTCCTGCTGATCGCCCTGGCCGTGCGCCGCGGCATCGGCGTGATGTCCTTCTTCCGCAAACACCGGCTCGCCATCCAGCGCATCGGCGGCGGAATCCTGGTGGGACTGGGCCTGCTGATGGCCAGCGGAGTGTGGGGCACCTGGGTGTCCGAATTGCAGTACTGGTTCCAAACCGATGTGAAATTGCCGATCTGATGAGCGAGCGAGTGAACGTAAAGAAGAAGTCCCCGGCCCCCGGGACAAAGTCCGGCAGCAAGTTCGGGACCAAGTCCGGCAGTGCCGGCCCGGTCGCGGCCGCGAAGGCTGAGGCTGTCCTCCCGGCGCTGGGCCCGATGGGCATGCTCCGCTGGGCCTGGACCCAGCTGACCAGCATGCGCACCGCGCTGTTCCTGCTGCTGATGCTGGCGGTGGCCGCGGTGCCCGGTTCGCTCTTCCCGCAGCGGCCCGCGAACCCCTCGATCGTCACGCAGTACATCAAGGACAACCCCGACTACGGCAAGATCCTCGACTCGCTCCAGCTCTACGATGTGTACTCCTCGGCGTGGTTCTCCGCCATCTACATCCTGCTGTTCATCTCGCTGATCGGCTGCGTGGTCCCGCGCGCCATCGCGCACTACAAGGCGATGCGGTCCCAGCCGCCGCGGACGCCCGCCCGGCTGTCGCGGCTGCCCGAATACGGCACGCTCGTGATTCCCGCCGACGCCGGGATCCCGGCGTCGCGCGCCATTGCCGACGCCGCCGGGGTGCTGAAAAAGCGCGGCTACCGCGTGGACATCCGCGACCGCGACGGGGCCCGGCCCTCGGTGGGCGCGGAACGCGGCTTCCTGCGCGAAGTCGGCAACCTCGTCTTCCACACCTCGCTGATCGGCGTGCTCGTGTCCGTTGCGGTCGGCGGGCTGTTCGGCTACAGCGGGCAGCGGATCCTCGTGGAGGGCGACACCTTCGTCAACACCCTCGTCGGCTACGACCAGTTCACCCCGGGCACCAACTTCCAGAGCAGCCAGCTGCAGCCGTACTCGGTCCAGCTGGACAAGTTCCAGATCACTTTCGACCGCGAGTCCCAGGGCAAGAACGGCCAGCCCATCGACTTCAAGGCCGACGTGACCACGAAGGAAACCCCGGACGCCCCTGCCAAGCAGGAAGTGCTCAAGGTCAACGACCCGCTCACGCTGGGCGGCACCAGCATGTACCTCACCGGCAACGGCTACGCCCCGGTCGTCACCATCCGCGACGGCGCCGGGAACATCGCCATGCAGGGCCCCGTGGTGGCCAAGCTGCAGGGCGACAACTACTACTCCTCCGCGGTCATCAAGGTTCCGGATGCCAAACCCGAGCAGCTCGCCTTTGCCGGCTTCTTCCTGCCCACCGCCTTCATCACGGAGGAAGGCGTGTCCTTCAGCGGCGATCCGGAACTGTTCAACCCGCAGCTGAGCCTGAACTCGTACTACGGCGATCTGGGCCTGGACGACGGCGCCCCGCAGAACGTTTTCGAGCTCGACGTCGAGAAGCTCACCCCGCTCAACGCCCGCAACCTCGACGCCGGCGGCATCACGCTCTCGCCGGGCGCCAGCTACACCCTGCCGGACGGCAAGGGCTCCATCAGCTTCGACGGCGTGAAGCGCTACATCGGCGTCGACATCCACCACAATCCGGGCCAGCTTTACGCCCTGATCTTCGCGCTCCTGGCGGTGGCCGGCCTGGTCACCTCGCTGTACGTGAACCGCCGCCGCGTCTGGGTCCGAACCGGGACCCACGAGGACGGCCGCACCATGGTCGAATACGGGCTCCTGGCCCGCGGCGAGGACCACCGGCTTGCCGGCGAAGCAACTGCGGTCCGCAGACTGCTCGCGGAAGCCTGGGATCTCGACGGCAGCTCCCAGTCGGCTCCCAGCGGGGGAGTGGATAATGGCCGGGCGGATACCAAGCTGTCCGGCGCCAGTGCCGAGCAGGCCTCCCCGGACCACCCCACAGCAGACTTCATCCAGTCCACAGCAGGCTCTTCCGAGTCAAAGAAGGATCAGTAATGCTCCCCATCAACGAAACCATGGGCCAGTACAGCGAGCTGTTCATGCTCCTCGCGGCGGGCACCTATACGGTGGCGTTCATCGCCTTCGCGTGGGATCTGGCCAAGAGCAGCAAAATGCTGCGCGCGGTGGACCTCAAGGCCGCCGAGCTCGCGGGCGCCGAGTCCGCCCGCGTTCCGGTGGCTGCCGGCGTCGGAGCCTCTTCCGGGACCGCCACCGGGGCTCATGACCGGGCCGACTCGGACGTGGCCGGACCTGTCGGCCGGGCCGAGCGCCCGACGTCGTCCGTGGCGCGTGCTGGGGCCGGGAATGCCGCCGGCATCGGCCAAACCGCCGATGGCGCCATGCGCTACTCGGCCGAGCGCCGTGCTCCCGCAAGGGTGGCTGTGGCCCTGACGGTTCTGGGTGTCGCCATCCACGCGGCCGGCGTCATCACCAGGGCCATCGGCGCGGGGCGGGTGCCGTGGGGCAACATGTACGAGTTCCTGACCACCGGCGCGTTCGTGGCCGTGGCCGTCTTCCTGCTGGTCCTGATCCGGCGCGACCTGCGCTTCCTCGGCACTTTCGTGGTGGGTCTCGCGATCATCATGCTCGTGGCTGCCTCCGTGGCGTACTGGACGCCGGTGGGACACCTCGTTCCCGCGCTGCAGAGCTACTGGCTGATCATCCACGTCTCGATCGCCGTGCTGTCCTCCGCGCTGTTCACCCTGACGTTCGCGATGTCGGCCCTGCAGCTGGTCCAATCACACCGGCAGAAGACCGTCGCTGCCGGCGGTGCCGACAAGCTGGGCTTCATGCGCCTCGTGCCGTCCGCGTTGAGCCTCGAGAACCTCTCCTACCGAATCAACGCCATCGCGTTCGTCGGCTGGACCTTTACGCTGATGTTCGGCGCCATCTGGGCCGAGAAGGCCTGGGGACGCTTCTGGGGCTGGGACACCAAGGAAGTCTGGACCTTCGTGATCTGGGTCGTCTACGCCGGCTACCTGCACGCCCGCGCCACCCGGGGCTGGACCGGAACCCGCGCGGCCTGGCTCTCGATCGTCGGCTACCTCTGCGTGGTCTTCAACTTCACGATCGTGAACCAGTTCTTCAACGGACTGCACTCCTACTCGGGGCTGTAGCCCGCACCTGGTGCGCCGGCCCATCCCGCGCCCGAGCCCCAGCCCATCGATTCGCCACAGATGGCCGCTAAGCCACGCCGCTTAGCGGCCATCCGTGTCAGTTGGGCGCGGCGTTGGGGGAGGGGTCGGGCGTGTTCTCCGGTCTGGCTCCATCGATTCTTCACGAACGGCCGCTAAACCACTCGCTCTGCGCCGAATCGCCACAGTTGGCCGCTATTCCGACCCTCTTGGCGGCCATTCGTGTCAGATGGGTGGCCGGGTGTCCTGGGTGGCGGCCATTTGCGTCAGATGCGTGACCGGACGGTGGCGGTGCTCCGCTTTAGAACAGGGGTGGCCTCCGAGCGGTGCCTTTCAGGACCCGCCGGCCCACGCACTCCATCGATTCGCCACGAACGGCCGCTAAGCCAATTCGCTCAGCGCCGATTCGCCACAGCTGGCCGCTATTCCGACCCTCTTGGCGACCATTCGTGTCAGACGGGGGATCGGGTGTCCTGGGTGGCGACCATTCGTGTCATGTGGGTGGCAGGTTCCCTGGATAGTAGCCTTTCAACTCATTCGGGTGCCGGGCGGAGACCGGTACGCCTCTGACTCCGGCGCGGTTCGGGTGTCCAGCCGCGCTCCGCCAGCGCCGCCCGCACGCGGGTCACGGCCGTCGGATCCATGCCGGATGCCAACGGGTCCAGGTCCCGCTGCGTCAATACGACGACTCGCCACCCGGCATCCCGGGCGCTCTCATCTCTGAAGACGTCGCTGCGACGCTGCGCCGGATCGGCATGGTGCCCGCCGTCGTACTGGATGGCCACTTTTTCTTGTCCATAGGACAGATCGGGGTCCTGGATCCAACCGCCGGTCGCGTCGAAGATCGGGACGTTGACTCCGGGCTCCGGAAGACCATGACGGATCAGAAGCATCCGCAGTTCGGTCTCTTTGGGGGAGTCAGTGTTGGGGCGCATCAGTGCCCGGGCACGCATGGCGCGCCGGTAGCCGGGCCTGCCGCGTTTCCCGGCGAGAAAAGCGTCCAGCGCCACGATCGTGGTCAGCGGGTTCCTCCGGCGCAAAAGGAAGTCGCCAGCAATCACCAAATCGTCGTGGCTCAGTATGCCGGCGAGGTCGAACCATGTCCGCAGCGGGGAGGTGCAGCTCACCCAGGCCCCGGCTACGATCTCTTCCGGTTCGAGTGTCTGCTGATGGCCCACGACATCCTTATAACGCACTGCCCTCTTGCTCGGCTCACTCGTCAGATGGACGACGGTCAAGTTCTCCAGTGCCTTCGGCAGGGGAAAGCCCCAGAGCACTGCTGCCGACAGGTGGCTCACGACAGCGCCGGTGACAGCGGCCAGAGCGCGCAGACGGTCCAGCAAACCGTCCTGCGTGGTCGCCACGGCACGCACTCCGTGGCAGGGGCTGACGAGATCCCGAGCCCGGGTTCGTCGTCGGCTCAGCCCGGAAGCGCGGGCTTGGGCCACGGTGAAGGGCTGGTTTCGAAGCTGCGGGGGAAGCTCACTAGGTGGGTGCATATGAGCATTCTGGCCGCGAGGGAAGGGGGCTCAGAGGTTATCCACAGTGTGGGGGAATAGTGCTCTTGTGAGCGGCCTACGCGGGTGCGGTTTAGTGGCGGCGATTCGACCAAGATGGCCGCCATGAAGCGTGGATAGCGGCCATGTGTGGCGAACGGACGCCGGGGGCGCCTTGTTGGCGGCGATTCGACGAAGATGGCCGCCATGAAGCGTGGATGGCGGCCATGTGTGGCGAACGGACGGGGAGCGCTCCGGCGTGGCGGGGGTTTTTGGTGGGGACGGCGGCCGCGGGCGAGGGTCGAAGGTGGCAAGGCCCTCGGGCCGGAGCGGTGCTACTTAATCTCGTCGGTGCCCTGAGTGTCGCCGCTGCCGCGGGTTTCGCCGGATTCGGAGCCGTGGGTGCCTGACGTGCCTTTGGCGCCGTCGGCCTTGCGCTCCTTGGCGTCCAGTTCGTCCTTGAGCTTCTTGAGCCTGTCGGCTTCGGCCTGCTGGCGGCGGCGGAGTTCGAGGTTACGCAGGAAGTCCGGGTCGTCGTCGGGCGCCAGCGTGTGGCTGTAAGTGGGACGCGCGGCGGTGGTGCCACGGGGTCGGCCGATCAGGAACCACAGGATGGCTCCGATCACGGGGATGACGATCTGCACCACAATCCAGGCCGGCTTCGAGATGCCCTTGGTCTGGCGCGGGTCGGTGCGGATCACGTCGACCAGTCCGTAGACGAATACGACGAGAACGGCGACGATGACCACTACACGGAGCATGTAATCAGTCTAGCCTCAGGGGGACGCTCCGGAGTCTCCCGTTCCCCTGTCTGGGACGACGTCCGCTGTTGGACGCAGGAACGCCCGGCTGGGCCGGTGGCGTGGCCTCGTTGCAGCCTCGTTGCAGCATCCGTGGGCCGGGGCAGCCGGCAGGCGGCTAAACTTGGAGTGTGGCTTTCCTGAAATACTCCCTGATCCGGCTGGCGCTCTTCGCGCCGCTGTTCGCGCTGTTCGTCTACCTCCAGCTCGGATGGCTGCTCGCTGTCCTCTGCGCGGGAATGATGGCGTTCGCGATCAGCTTCCTCTTCTTCCAGAAGCAGCGCGACGCCGCTGCCGCTTCACTCCAGCGGCAGTTCTCGGGCAAGGCCAAGCCGTTGCGCAGCGCCGGGGAAGTGGACGACGCCGACGCCGAGGACCGCCTGGTCGACGCGCACCCCGACATCACCGTCCACACGGACAGCCGCCCGAAGGACTCCTAGATCTTCCAGGGCTTCTGCAGCCGCGGGACCCGTAGCTCCCGCGGCAAGCAGCGCCAGCGCGGCCCGCATCAGCGCCGCCCGCATCAGCGCCGCGGCCCGCAAACCGCTCCGTGGCGCTAGAACCCGTGGCTGAGCACGAGGCCGAGCGAGAACAGCACCGCGTAGCCGAGGTTGATCAGTCCGGTCTGTTTGAGCACCGGGATCAGGCTCTTGCGCCGCCGGCCCGCGATCATCAGCCAGGACGGCATCAGGCAGGCCGGGATCAGCAGCAGCACAATCAGCATCCACGGCCGGGTCGGCGCCAGCACAATCGGCAGCAGGATCGCGACGGCCAGCATCAGCACGTAGCTTTCCCGGGCGTACTTGTCGCCGAGCCGCACCGCCAGGGTTTTCTTTCCGGCCTTCCGGTCGGTGGGGATGTCGCGGACGTTATTGGCCATCAGCAGGGCGCAGGCGATGAGGCCCGTGCCGATCGCGCCGATGATGGCGGCGAGGCTGATCTGCCCGGCCTGCGTGTAGGTCGTACCGAGGGTGGCCACAAGACCGAAGAACACAAAGACGAACAGGTCGCCCAGCCCCATGTAGCCGTACGGATTTTTCCCGCCCGTGTAGCCCCACGCCGCCAGGACACAGCCCAGGCCCACCAGGATCAGCCACCACGTCTGCGAGAGGATGACCAGCGCCAGGCCGAACACCATCGCCAGCCCGAACGCGGCGAAGGCGGCGTACTTGACGTTCTCGGGCTTCGCGGCGCCGGAGCCGACCAGCCGGAGCGGGCCCACCCGGTCCTCATCGGTGCCCCGGATGCCGTCCGAGTAGTCGTTGGCGTAGTTCACGCCAACCTGCAGCAACAGGGCCACCAGCGCGGCCAGCACCGCGTTAAGCGGACGGAAGGCGTCCATCTCGTACGCGGCCGCGGTGCCGATCAGGACCGGCGCGATCGCGGCCGGCAGGGTGCGCAGTCGGGCGCCTTGGATCCATTGAGCGGCTGTAGCCACGTGTCAGTACCTCGTGTTGGTTTGGCGAAGCCGGGAGTGCCCGGCCTATCTATTTTCCCTGATGCAGCTCTGTGAGCCGAACCGTCATCGAAAGGCGGTCCGGTTTCCCGTTCGGCAGCATCAGCAGTTCACCGGCCGCCAGCACGGTCTTCGGGGCCAGGCTGCCCAACGCCCGCGCCCAGGCAGCGCCGGCGGTGAAGTTCCGGAGGGCGTCCGGCGAGCTGTCCGCCACCGCCACGTACGCGACGAGGGCCTGGCCCCACTCGGCGGAGGGGACACCGGCGACGAAGGCGGCCCGCACGCCGTCGAGCTTTTCCAGCTCCGCCTGCACATGCCCGGCCGAGACCTTCACGCCGCCAGTGATGACGACGTCGTCGGCCCGGCCCAGGACGGTCAGCTTCCCCGCGTCGTCCAGCTCGCCGAGATCGTTGGTCCGGTACCAGCGCACGCCGCCGTCCGCCACGAACGTCGCAGCGCTGAGCTCCGGCGCGCCCAGGTAGCCGGCGGCGATGGTTTCGCCGCCGAGCAGGATGCGCCCGTCGTCGGCCACCCGGACCACGACGCCGTCCAGCGGGACACCGTCGTACACACAGCCGCCGCAGGTCTCCGCGGAGCCGTAAGTGGTCACCACCCGCACGCCGGCATCCCGCGCCGCCGCCAGCAGCTCCGGCGCCGCCGGACCGCCGCCGAGCAGGATCCCGTTGAAGCGGCGCAGCACGGCGAGGGTCTCGGCCGAGGGCGAGTCCAGCAGCCGCTGCAGCTGGGTCGGCACCAGCGAGGTGAAGCGGAGCTTGTCCGTGAGCTCCAAAGCCGCGGCGGTGAACGCCTCCGGGGTAAAACCGCCGCTGAGGTCCATCGCCCACGGCCGGGTCCCGGCAAAAAGCGAGCGGACCAGCACCTGGACGCCGGCCACGTACTGTACAGGCAGGGCGAGCAGCCACTGGCCTTCACCCTTGAGCGCCAGGGCGGTGGCCATCGAGGAGGCCGCCAGCGCATCGAGGGTCAGCACGGTCGCCTTGGGCGTGCCGGTGGAGCCGGAGGTCCGCACCACGACGGCGGCGTCCGCCACGCCGGGGGTCTCGACCGGCACCGCGACCGGGGCACCGTCCGGCCCCGCGGCGAGTTCGACGGCGGGGCCCTCACCGCGGAGGGCAGCGGCCAGCGCCGTGAGGGCGGGCTCGATGTTTACAGCTCCGGAAGTCACGGGGCCGCCTTAGAAGTAGTACGGGTACTTGGACCAGTCCGGATCGCGCTTCTCCAGGAACGCGTCCTTGCCTTCCACGGCCTCGTCCGTCATGTAGGCCAGCCGGGTGGCTTCGCCGGCGAAGACCTGCTGGCCGGCCAGGCCGTCGTCGGCGAGGTTGAACGCGAACTTGAGCATCCGGAGGGCCTGCGGGGACTGCCGGGCGATATCCGCGGCGTATTCCAGCGCCACGTCCTCGAGCCGCTCATGGTCCACGGCCTCGTTCACCGCACCCAGCCGGACCATGTCCTCGGCCGAGTATTCGCGGGCCAGGAAGAAGATCGCACGGGCGGACTTCTGGCCGATCTGGCGGGCCAGCAGCGCGGAGCCGTAGCCGGCGTCGAAACTGCCCACGGTGGCGTCGGTCTGCTTGAACTTGCCGTGCTCGCGGGAGGCGATGGTCAGGTCGGAGACGACGTGCAGCGAGTGCCCGCCGCCGGCTGCCCAGCCGTTCACGACGGCGATGACCACCTTGGGCATGGTGCGCATGAGCCGCTGGACCTCGAGGATGTGCAGCCGGCCGGCGCGGGCCGGGTCGATGGTTTCCTTGGTCTCGCCCTCGGCGTAGCGGTACCCGTCGCGGCCGCGGATCCGCTGGTCCCCGCCGGAGCAGAACGAGTGGCCGCCGTCCTTGGCGGAGGGCCCGTTGCCGGTGAGCAGCACGGTGGCCACGTCCGGGGTCATCCGGGCGTGGTCCATGGCGCGGTAGAGCTCGTCCACGGTGCCGGGGCGGAAGGCATTACGGACCTCGGGCCGGTCGAAGGCGATCCGGACCGTGGGCAGGTCGCGGACCACGGTGCCGTCCGCGGAACGCTCCACCTGCCGGTGGTAGGTCATGTCCTGAAAATCGTCGAAGCCGGTCACGGTGCGCCAGCGGGTGGGGTCAAAGACGTCGGACACCTTGGCGGGGATTTCGTTGCTCACAGTCCGAGTCTAGTAATGGCCTCAGCTGATGCAGAACTCGTTGCCTTCCGGGTCCGCCATGGTGTGCCAGGAATGCGGTCCCTGGCTGGCGGTCCAGAGGAAGGTGGCGCCGCGCGCTTCGAGGGCGGTGCGGGCCGCATCCTTGTCCACGCCGGCGAGCCGTACGTCCCAGTGGATCCGGTTTTTGACCGTCTTTTCTTCCGGGACGGTCTGGAACAGAATGCGGCGGGCCGGCGATTTGGCGTCGAGTTCCTCGGGCGGGCGGATGGCGGCGCCGGCAGCCCACACCAGGCTGCCGTGGTGCAGCTTGGTTTCAGCCTCAGTGGCGAAGCCCTGCTCGATCATGGAACGGATGAAGTTCTCATCCTGCGGCTCCACGGCCCACTCAAGGGTTGCGGCCCACCAGTCGGCGAGTTCATGCGGATTCCGGCAGTCGACGGCGATCTGGATGTTGAGTGTCATGGAAAGAAACTACGACGTCGGCGCGGGCGGCGGTAGGGGTCAGCCCTGGACCTGCTGGAGCTGCTCCATCAGTTCCGGCGGGATGGCGTAGATGAAGATAACCGCCAGCAGGTTCTTCGAGGCGTGCACGAAATAGGAGAACATAACGTTCCTGCCGGTCCAGACATAGACAAACACCAGGACCACGCCCATGGCGAGGTAGGGCATCACCACCGGCAGGGTCAGCTCTTCCTGCCCGACGATGTGCAGGGCCCCGAACAGCACCACCGACAAGGCACAGCACACCCAGAGGTTCACCCGCCGGCTCAGTTTGCCGATCAGCAAGTGCCGGAAGATGTATTCCTCCACAAAGGGCCCCACGATCACCAGTAGGGGCACCATCAGCCAGGCCGGCACTTGCTGCATCAGCGCCTGCAGGCCGGCCTGGTTCGCGGACATCTGCACCGGCCCCGTCAGCGAGACCAGGACCGCGGTGAGGATCATCATAGCCACCACGGCCAGCGGGACCATGAGCACCGTGAACCAGGGCCGCGTGGCGAGGACCCTGAGATCCCGGGCGGCGACCTGCCGGACGGCGGCCAGGGCCAGGATGCCGATGCTGGCGTAGAAGATCAGGTTGACGGAGTAGGACGCCACCGCCGGGTTGGGCGAGAGCTGGAGCATCAGCGGGACCAGCAGTCCGCCGGCCACCGCGAAAAATGCGGCCACCGCCACATACAGGCCTGCCGTGATGAAATCGAGCCGCGTGAACCGGTAAAGTTCCGGCCGCGGTGCGGGGAGTGTGCGGAGAACGGTGCCCATGCCACCAGCCTAGCGCCGCGGCCGAACGGCAGGGTCACGTACAATATTCGGTATGCCTAATATTTTGTTTCGGTGTGCCAAAGTCGTCCGCCGGACCCGTGGCCTCCGCGCCGCCGTAGCTGCCGCCGCCGTCGTGTTGTGCCTGTCGCTGGCCGCGTGCGGAACACCCGCCGCGGGGCAGGGTGCCGGTTCCGGGGGCGACAAGCCCGTGGTGCTGACCACCTTCACCGTGCTGGCGGACGTGGCACAAAACGTGGCGGGGGACAAGCTGCAGGTTGAATCCATCACCAAGGCCGGCGCTGAAATCCACGGCTACGAGCCCACTCCCGGGGACATCCGCAAGGCCTCCAAGGCGGACCTGATCCTGGACAACGGACTGAACCTCGAAGCGTGGTTTGCCCAGTTCGTTGAAGGCCTGGACGTTCCGCACGCCGTGGTGAGCGAGGGCGTGGAGGTGATGTCCATCAGCGAGGACTCCTACCAGGGCAAGCCGAACCCGCACGCCTGGATGTCGCCGGTCAATGTCCAGATCTATGTGGACAACATGGTGAAGGCGTTCTCGAAGCTCGACCCGGCCAACGCGGCGGTCTTCGAAGCGAACGGCACGGCCTACAAGGCCAAGCTGCAGTCCGTGAAGGACGAAATGGTCCAGAAGCTCGCGACCGTTCCCGAGGCGCAGCGGGCCCTCGTGACGTGCGAGGGCGCATTCTCGTACCTCGCCCGCGACGCCGGCCTCCGGGAGGTCTACATCTGGGCCGTCAACGCCGAACAGCAGGCCACGCCGCAACAGATCACCAAGGCCATCGAATTCGTGAAGGCCAACAAGGTCCCCGCCGTTTTCTGCGAGTCCACGGTCTCGGACGCTCCGATGCGCCAGGTGGTGGGTGCCACCGGTTCGACGTTCGGCGGGGTGCTGTACGTGGATTCGCTCTCCGAGGCGGACGGCCCGGTCCCCACGTACCTGGACCTGATCCGGCACGACTCCAAGCTCATCACCGAAGGCCTGACAGGAGCGGCATCATGAGCAATCCGGCGATTCTGGTGGAAAACGTCACCGTCCACTACGGCGAGGTCCTGGCGCTCGACGCCGCGTCGCTGTCCCTTGACGCCGCCCGGATCTGCGGCCTGGTGGGGATGAACGGCTCCGGCAAATCCACGCTGTTCAAGGCGATCATGGGAATGGTCAAGCCCGACGCCGGCCGTGTCCTCATCAACGGCGAACCGCCCGCCAAGGCACGCAAAAGGGGCGGCATCGGCTACGTCCCGCAGAGCGAGGACGTGGACTGGCAGTTCCCGCTGTCCGTCCGCGACGTGGTGATGATGGGCCGCTACGGGCACCAGGGCTTCACCCGCCGCGCGTCCCGGGCGGACCGCGACGCCGTCGACCTCGCCCTGGACCGGGTGGAACTGTCCGAGTTCGCCGGCCGGCAGATCGGCCAGCTCTCCGGCGGCCAGAAGAAGCGCGCCTTCGTGGCCCGGGGGATCGCCCAGGGAGCCACCATGATGCTCCTGGACGAGCCGTTCGCCGGGGTGGACAAGCGCTCCGAGGCCACCATCACACGCCTGCTGAAGGAGCTCGCCTCGGACGGCTGCACCATCCTGATCTCAACCCACGACCTGCACGCCCTGCCGCAGCTCTGCGACGAGGCCGTGCTCCTGATGCGCCGGGTCCTGATGCACGGCCCGCCCGAGGTGGTGCTGCAGCCGGAGCACCTGGCCATGGCCTTCGGCCTCGACGTCCTCAACCGGGACCTTCCCGACGCCGACCCCGCCGACGACCCCGCCCTTTCGAAACCCGGCCCGGCCGGCCCCGACCTTTCGACCCAACCCGGCAGGAGCTGAACCATGGATCTCTTCGACATCCTGCTGGAACCGCTGAGTTATGACTTCATGGTCCGTGCCATCGTCACCACGGCGCTCGCGGCCATCGTCTGCGCAGTGCTGAGCTGCTGGCTGGTGCTGATTGGTTGGTCCCTGATGGGCGACGCCGTCTCGCACGCCGTGCTGCCGGGTGTGGTGCTCGCCTACATTGTCGGGGCACCCTTCGCTCTGGGGGCACTGGTGTTCGCGCTGATTGCCGTGACCCTGATCGGGGTGGTCCGCAACACCAGCCGGGTGAAGGAGGACGCCGCGATCGGGATCGTGTTCACCTCGCTGTTCGCGCTGGGCCTGGTGCTCATCTCCGTCACGCCGAGCCAGACGGACCTGAACCACATCATCTTCGGCAACCTGCTCGGCGTCAGCATCCCCGACCTCATCCAGGTTCTTGTGCTGGGGGTGGTCGCCTTCACCATCCTGATCCTCAAGCGCCGCGACCTCACGCTCTACGCCTTTGACCCCACGCACGCCCACGCGATCGGGCTGTCCCCGAAGCGCCTCGGAGCGCTGCTGCTGGGCCTTCTGGCGCTGACCTCCGTGGTGGCGCTGCAGACCGTGGGCGTGGTGCTGGTGGTGGCGATGCTGATCATCCCCGGGGCCACGGCCTACCTGCTGACGGACCGGTTCTCCCGCATGCTGGTGATCGCTCCGGTCATTTCCGCCGTGTGCTCCATCGCCGGCATCTACCTCAGTTACTACCTCGACACCGCCTCCGGCGCCATGGTGGTCCTGACGCAGGGGGCCGCCTTCGCCGTCGTCTATCTGTTCAGCCCCCGGCAGGGCCTGATCGGGACCCGGCTGGCGAAGGCCCGCCGGAAGAAGGCGGTAGTGCTCGCCGCCTGAGCCCGGGTTCGACGGCGGCCTGCGCCCCGGTTCCTCCGCAATTGTCGACGGTGGCATACTTGACGACGCGGGCCCTTGACGACGCAGGCCGCCGCCGGGCAGGCCCGGCACCTACTTGCGAGGACTCCTTGAGCGAACATCTCCGCCTTTCGGGCGTATCCCACGGCTACGGGGACCGCCAGCTCTTTGCCGGCGTCGACCTTGCCATCACGGCCGGTGAGCATGTGGCGATCGTCGGCGAAAACGGCGCCGGCAAATCCACGCTGCTCCGGATTCTGGCCGGGCTTGAGGCCCCGGACGAGGGCACCGCCGCCAGGCAGGGCCGCGTGGGCTATCTTGCCCAGACCCTCGGCCTGCCTGATGCGTTCACCGTGAGCAACGCGATCGACGCCGCACTGGAATCCCTCCGCGACCTGGAGGCCGAGCTGGACCGTCTGGAGGACGGGCTTGCCGGCGCGGAAGCGGACGAACTGGAGCGCTACGGAAACCTGCAGACGCAGTACCAGCTCCGGGAAGGCTACGCCGCGGAGTCCCGGGTGGAGGCGGCGCTGGACCGGCTGGGCCTGGGCGGGCTGGACCGGATGCGGACCCTGGGCTCGCTGTCCGGCGGGGAACAGGAACGTGTGGCACTGGCCTGCGTGCTGGCCGATCCCGCGGACATCCTGCTCCTGGACGAACCCACCAACCACCTCGACGCCAGCGGGACGGCCTGGCTGGAGGCGCGGCTGGCCACGCACCGCGGAACCGTGGTGGTGGTTTCCCACGACCGGGTCCTGTTGCGCAAAGTGGCCTCAACCGTGATTGAAGTGGACGCCGAACGCCGGACAGTCAACCGGTATGGCAACGGCTACGAGGGATACCTGCGGGAGAAGGCGGCCGAACGCCAGCGTTGGGCGCAGCAGTACCACGGGTGGCTGGACGCGATGGCTGCCGAGCGGCTCCAGGCGGACACGGTCGCGGGAAGGATGGGCTACGCCCGCCAACGCGACGGCGACAAGATGGGGTTCGACTTCAAGGCCGGGACGTGGCAGAAGGCAGCCTCCAGCAAGGTCCGCAACGCCCAGGAGCGTCTCCGCAGGCTGGAGGCGAATCCCATCGACCGGCCGCCCGTGCCCCTGAAGCTGGCGACAGACCTGCGCGCCGACGGTGCGGCGGGCCCCGCCCTTGAAGCGAAGGGCGTGGCGGTGCCCGGCCGCCTGGAATTGACAGACATCCGCGTGGAGGCCGGCCAGAAGATCCTTATCACCGGTCCCAACGGTGCGGGAAAGTCGACGCTGCTCTCCGTCCTCGCGGGCACGCTGGAACCGGCCAAGGGCACCGTGGTGCGGCACGGCCGCGTCGGCTACCTGCAGCAGGAGCTGGAGCTCCCGCAGCGCCCGGGATTGCGTCTCTTGCCGGCTTTCGCCGCGGGACTGGGCGGCAACATTGACGAGCACGCCGAGGCGCTGCTGCGCCTGGGGCTCTTCCGGACCAGCGAATTCCACGTTCCGGTGGGCAGCCTGTCCGCAGGGCAACAACGCAGGCTGGCGCTCGCCCGGCTGCTGCTGGGCGGCTTCGGGACGATGCTCGTCGATGAGCCCACCAATCATCTGGCACCTGTCCTGGTGGAACAGCTTGAAGCGGCCCTTTCGGATTTCGCCGGGACCCTGGTCATGGTCAGCCACGACCGGGCGCTGGGGGAGTGGTTCGACACCTGCGCCCTTGAAACCAGCACCGGGCACCGCGCCGCGAACCGCGCCGGGCACGGGAATGCCGGCGGGAACTGGCTCCGGTATGCCATGCGCGACGGCGCCCTGGCCTAGCAGACGCCCGGCAGACGGCCTGCCCGACGGATTCCCCGGGACCTGGCGGGCTGGAATCGAACATCATTCGGCAACACAGACAAGATGGCATTCTTAATTGGGCTTAAAGCCGCCCTGATGTTGCCCGCGTCACGTCGGGCCCCCAATGCTAGTACGATAGATGAGCCGCGCGAACTTCGACACTTGTGAGGTTCGGTACATGTCTTGTTCCCTGCGAGGGATTCAAGCCCGAATTTTGTGTACCTGAGCCCGCCGTCCATTCCCGGCCATACCTCGACCTACAAGGAATACAGCTGTGTCAACACCTACCCCCACAGAACTTGAGAGCCCGACGGCGCAACCCGCCGTCGTCGACTCGACCCTCAGCGCCGAGGGCTATGCAAAGTCCCTGAGCGGACGTCAGGTCACCATGATCGCGATGGGTGGCGCAATCGGCGTCGGCCTCTTCATGGGCGCCGGCGGACGTCTGGCCTCCACCGGCCCCGCGCTGATCTTCTCCTATGTGATCGCGGGCGTCATCGCCTACCTGCTGATGCGCGCCCTGGGCGAACTCATCATGTACCGCCAGACCTCCGGCTCCTTCGTCAGCTACGCCGGTGAAATGTTCGGCAAGAAGGGCGCCTACCTGTCCGGCTGGATGTACTTCATCAACTGGGCCATGACCGGGATCGCCGAGCTCATCGCGATCGGGCTGTACTTCCAGTTCTTCTTCCCCAACGTGCCGGTCGAACTGACCGCCATCTCGGCGCTGCTGCTGCTCGTGGGAGTGAACCTCCTGAGCGTGAAGGCGTTCGGCGAATTCGAATTCTGGGCCTCCGTCCTTAAGGTCGCGGCCATCCTCATCTTCCTGGCCGTGGGCACCTTCATGGTGGTCACCAACGCCCAGGTCGGCAGCGGCCACGCCTCGGTCAACAACCTCTTCGCCGCCGAGGGGGGCATGTTCCCCAAGGGCGCCCTCGTGATGATCCTGGTGCTGAACGCCGTGATCTTCGCCTACAACGCGATCGAACTCGTTGGCATCACCGCCGGCGAAATGCAGAACCCGGCCAAGGAAGTCCCCAAGGCGATCCGCGCCGTCGTCTTCCGCATCGTGGTGTTCTACGTCGGCTCCGTCACGCTGCTGGCCATGCTGCTTCCCTCGGACCAGTACGTCGCCGGAACCTCGCCGTTCGTCACCGTGTTCGGCCAGATGGGTCTCAGCTGGATGGGCGATGTCATGAACATGATCGTCATCACCGCCGCACTGTCCTCCTGCAACTCGGGCCTGTACTCGATCGGCCGGATTTTCCGCACCATGGCCAACAATGGACATGCTCCGCAGTGGCTGACCCGGATGTCCAAGAGCCACGTGCCGTACGCCGCCATCCTGGCGATCGGCGGCGTCTACCTCGCCGGCATCCTGCTCAACATCTGGCTGGGCGGCTCGCATGCCTTCGACCTCGCGCTGAACACGGCGTCCATCGGCGTGATCTTCACCTGGGGCGCCATCTTCGCCAGCCAGATCGCACTCCGGAAGACCAAGGGCAAGGTCTCCTCCCTGCCCATGCCGGGGGCGCCCTGGACCAGCTGGGCCGGCCTGGTTGCCCTGCTGGCCATCACGGTCCTGATCGGCTTCGACACCATGACCAGCAAGAGCGGCGAGGTCTTCCACCTCGGCCTCTGGACCCTGGCGACCATCCCGTTCTTCGCACTCGTGCTGTGGCTCGGGTGGCAGAAGGTCAAGAACAACGAACCGAAGAGCGAGCTCTTCAGCTAAGTCCGGTACCGAAGCACGACGACGGCGGCCGTCACCGCCGGCGAATCACGACGAAAGGGGAGCGCCGAGGCGCTCCCCTTCCGTCGTTGGGACCTGTCCGAGGCGGTGCCTAGCCGATGCTGTACCAGCTGGTCCCGTCATAGGTGACCTCAAGGCCGCCGCCTGATCCTGCTGTCTGGGCGTTCTGGTCATAAACAAAGCCGCTCGGAGCGGCGGGGCAGGTGCCCACGGCGGGGCCGTCGGTCTCAAGCGTCGCGGTTCCCTCATAGCCCTGGAGCGAGAAACCGGTGACCGGGCCGTCCTTACCGTTGGAGTTGCTCCGGGGAACGGTGGCCACGAGGCCCTGGACACTCGTGGTGGTACGACGTTCCTGGACGATTTCCTTGGTCTGCCCGTTCCCCGTCGTGAGGGTTTTGGTGCAGGTCCAGGTCGTCTCGTTCACGGAATTCACGCGGAAGTCGACCGTTGAAGCGTGGGTCTGGAGCGTCTTGTTGCTCCATTCGAAGACTGTCTGGACATCGCCCTTGCCGACAAAGCCGGTGCCCGTGGCCGGGTCGAACGTGACGGAGGCCGCTGCCGGTGACGCCAGGGCCAGTGACGCCGCGAAGGCCGTGGCCCCTGCAGCGAACACGAATGACTTCTTACTCATGAGACCAATTCCCCTTTTAGCTGTTGCTCAGGCGCCGATCGCCAGGTCCGTGCACGGTGCAGTGGAAGCGCGGTACTTCCGTTGCTGGTGTTACTTCCGTTACTGGAGTCTACGAATGAGGCAGAAGGAAACCTATGAGTAGGGAGTACTCTACTTTTTCGCTCGGACTACTTGGTCCGCCTACTGGGATCACGAGGTTCCGCCACCTGCACTGTGGTGCTAAACCCCTCGGAGCTCTGGATGCGGGTGGCTGGTGTGATGGGCAACCGCTTCTGGTTTCTGACGGGGGTGGTCCGTGATCGGACCGATGCGCCCAAGCCCTCCCACTCCGAACGTAAATTGTTCTGCCCGCGAGGAGCGCTGCCGGTGAGTCACCGGGATTTCACCCGGACCGGGTGAGGCCGGGGATGAGCGAATGGATGACACTGGTGGTAGCTGTCAGCGCTCACCGGGCTGCCGGAAACGGTCCCTTTCGTAAGGAATGTCCAATGTTCAGAGCACATCGCGTAGTTGTGGGGTCTGTCGCGCTCGGCGCGGCAGTTGCGCTGTTGACCGGTTGCGCGCCAACCCCGCAGGAGAATGTCAGCCAGGCCTGTGCGGCCATCAGCGCCTACGGCTCGGCCCTAACAAATTTCAAGGACACGTTGAAGCCCAGCGCCACGGTGGAGCAGGTCAAATCGGCGCGGGCCGAGGTCGACAAGACCTACCAGGAGATGATCAAGCAGACCCAGGACGTGTCGCAGGACCGCGCCGATGCCGTAAAGACGGCCGATCAGAACCTCGATAAGGCGGTCAAGGACGTTCCTGATGACGCAACCCTGACGCAGGCGGCTGCCTCACTGCGGGACGAAGCAGCTAAGGCCCAGGCAGCGGTCAGTGACGTCAGGAGTCAACTGAAGTGTTAGGCGTACAGCAGTCTCCAGGCAGTTGTTCCCGTGCGGGGCTGGGTCCACGGCCAGAGCCGGGGGAAGCCGTTCCTGTGGAAAGTAGGAAAGACGCATGAGTTTCTGGGAGAATTTTTGGGAAATATTGTGGTGGTCTTTCTGTGCTTTCGTGTTCTTCGCCTATTTATTTGCCATATTTGCGGTGATTGTCGATCTTTTCCGCGATCACAAATTGAGCGGGTGGTGGAAGGCAGTGTGGATCGTCTTTTTGATTTTCCTCCCGTTCCTGTCCCTCCTGGTCTACCTGGCTGCCCGCGGTGAGGGCATGGCGCGGCGGTCCATGGACCGGGCTGGTCGTGACCAGACGGAAGTCAACGGGTACTTCCGACACACGGCCTCGGTGAGTCCTTCCGATGAAATCTCCAATGCCAAGGCCCTCCTGGACGCCGGCACCATCAGCGCTGCTGAGTTCGACCGGATCAGGAGCAGAGTCGTCCGCTGACTGCATCAGTGAAAGCTGGAACCATGAAAAAAGTGGATCCCTTTGTGATCGTGATCGGGTATGACGGCTCGAAACAATCGCATGAAGCCCTGGAATGGGCCATTGAAGAGTCCCGGTACCGCAATGCGGAGCTTCGGGTGTTGACGATCTGGAATAAAGCGCCGATGGCGTGGTATCCAGCGATGCTGGAAACAGCCGCAGGCGAAATCGTGGCGGAATCCTCCCCCGAGCAGCAAGCTGAAGCACTCAGCGCGAAAGCGGCACAGGCAGCAGCAGGTGTGAACGTCGTGACACGGACTATCAAAAACGACTCAGCGGCGTCAGCAATTATTGAGGCCGCACGGGAAGCCGACCTGGTGATCGTCGGCTCCCGCGGCCACGGCGGCTTCGCCGGCCTGCACATCGGATCAGTCTCCGCCCAATTGGCCAACCACGCTCCGTGCCCTGTCCTGGTTGTCCGCCCGAAAACCGCTTGAGCGTCCCGAGGTGACTTGCCCAATCACTGGGCGCTGATCACTGGGCGCTAGGCGAGGGGCCTTCCACAAGGTGCCGGGCGAAGTGGTCTTCAATCCGCTGCCAGGCTTCCGCTGCAGCGTCGGGGTCCGGTTTGACGCCCATGACGCGGAACAGGGGCCGGAGCGGACGCGGGCCTCCCTCGGCGTCGTTCATAAAGGCGTGGCCGGCGCCGTCGAATTCCTTGACGTCGTGCTCGATCCCCAGACCATCAAGGACGGTTTCGAGTTTCGCGGCCTCTCCGGGTAGGGTGCGGTCCGCCTTGCCGAAGTTGCCCACCACCGGACACGCGCCCAGCAGTGCTTCCTCCGGGTTCTTGGGCAGCCTGCCATAGTTCACGGCCGCCGCGTCGAAGCCGTCCTTGGCGATCAGTAGGGCGAAACCGCCGCCCATGCAAAATCCGATGACGCCCATTTTGCCGTTGGTCCGCCCCGACCGCTCCAGCCAGGCCTGCGCAGCGGCCAGGTCCGTGAAGGCCTTGCCGGTGCCCGACATGAGCGAGCGCATGGTGGAGACCAGGCAGCGGCGCGCCCCGCCGTCGCTGAACAGGTCCACCGCCAGCGTCAGGTAGCCGGCCCGCGCGAGCCGGTCCGCCTGGCGCCGCGAGATGTCATTGAGGCCGAACGCCTCGTGGATCATCAGGACGGCGGGAAACGGGCCGTTTCCCGCCGGTTCCGCCAGGTAGCCGCGCAAGTTCCGCGATCCGGTGAGGGCCGTTGCGGCTCCGGCCGATGCGGTGCCCGCCGCACTGAGGTCGATGAGCGTCATGATGCGGGCCTTCCCTTGGCGGATGCTGTTACCCGACAATCTCACAGAATCGGCGCACGTCCCCAGGAATGGCGGCCGTTTGTGGCGAATCGGCGCACGCAAATGTAGGCGGGTTCGGCGCCGAGGGCATGAAGCTTCTTGCGCTGCATGGTCCGGCCGCAGCAGGAACACTGGCAGTACATGTCAGAGGCCATGGTTTTTCAGCGCTTCCTTCACCTGATCGACGGTCGGCACCCCCGCATACCCGCCGGGCGTGGGGTAGATCCGGCATGCGAGATCACCGCTGGGCGCCCCGTCGGGGAAGATATCGGCCCCGTCTGCGGTGATCGTGGGCGAACCGGCAAATCCAGTCCCGGCGGTCTCGGCAACAGACTCAATGAGCCGCAATTGGACCGGGACGTCGTCGCGCCCCAGGGCGGCCAGAGCGGCTTCGACCTGCTCGAGCGCTTTTGCCGTGTTCGGGCAGTCATCGATGTGGAGCAGTTCTATTCTCATATGGTCGTTGTTCCTGTCCGGGCCCGCCGGCTATTGTGCGGCGTCGGTGAGTTTCTGGCGGAATTCCGCCTCGCTGTTGAGGATGAGCTTTTCACCGTCAAGGAAGAACGTGGGCGTCCCGGTCACGCCCAAAGCTGTGCCGTCGGCGACGTCTTTGCGGATCCGGTCTTTGGTCTTTTCATCCGCCACGACGGCGTCGTAGGCGTTCAAGTCCAGGCCGAGCTCCCGCGCGAAGGTCCTGAACAGGGCGCCTTGGGAGTCCTGCCTCTCGCCCCACTGGGGCTGGGTTTCGAACAGTTTTGCGGCCATCTGTTCGTACTTGCCCTGCGCGGCCGCGGCCTCGACGGCGAGGGCCGCGGTTGCGGAGTTCCGGTGCCCGGGGAGCGGGAAGTAACGGTGGACGAACGTGATCCTGTCCCCGTACTCCTGCTTCAGCTCCTGGACGAGCGGCTCGGCGGCGCGGCATGATTCGCACTCGAAGTCCAGGAACTCGACGAGCTGCGCCTTCTCGGTGGATGGAGATGTTACCCGGTGGCTGTCCTCCCGGACGAGCTGTGCATCCGCGGCTGCAGGCGGGGGTGTCGGTGCGGGTTTGGTGGCGGTGAAGACCGCGTACCAGATGACACCGCCGGTGACGATGACCGCCAGCAGGATCCATATCACCAGGCGGGCCGTCTTGGCCGGGTCGCTGGGGGCCGGCGTTTTTGTTAGGGTCCGTGTCATCAGCTGTGGTTGCTTTCCTGATCGCTGCGGGCTGGTTCTATGGCGGTCGTTTTTGGGGCCAGAGACAGGCTGAGAGCCGTCGGTCCGGGACCCGATCCGCAGCCCTCGCAGCAGTCGGAAGCCTCACTCGGTCCGGCAACAGTCGTCGGAGCTGTTGGCTTGGCCGAACCGGCCCGTGCGCCGTCGTTGCTTTTGCCGGTGCCCGGTTCGGCGGTGGCGCAGCATTCATCGGCATCCTGGTCGTGGTCGGCCGCGGCATGGGGGAGGGCGCAGCAAACGTCGCCTTTCCAGGCGTTGATGCCTTCACGGACGGCGATCCCGGCGATGACCAGTGCCGCGCCGGCGTCTGCCCACCACCAGCCCAGCGTGCTGTTCAGCACCAGGCCGACCAGCAGAACCGCGGAGAGGTACGTGCACAGCAGCGTCTGCTTGGAATCCGCCACCGCGGTCTTGGATCCGAGTTCCCGGCCGGCACGGCGTTGAAGCCAGGACAGGACGGGCATGATGGCCAGGCTCAGGGCAGCGATGACGATGCCCGGCGTGGATTGCTGGGCCTCGCCGCCTCCGGTCAGCGACCTGACGGAGTCGACGGAGACGAACAGTGCCAGGGCGAAGAAGGAGATCGCGATGATCCGCAGAGTTATGTGCTCGCGCCGTTCAGGGTCCTTGGCGGAGAACTGCCAGGACAGGGCGACGGCGGAGGCGACCTCGATCACCGAATCGAGTCCGAAGCCGATTAGGGCCGAGGAATCCGCCACGTTGCCCGCCCAGAGCGCGACGACGGCCTCAACGAGGTTGTAGGTGATCGTCGCGGCCGCGAACAGCCGGATCCTCCGGCTCAGGACAGCGCGCCGGGAGGCGGTGGGCACGGTCTGGAGTGTCGTGGTCATGCCAGGCACGTTCCGTCCGGGGCGCAGCAGGCCGGGTCAACGGCCAGCACTACGCCGAGCAGATCCCTGATCGCATGGCCCAACCGGGCGTCAGCGAGCTCATAACGGGTCCGCCGTCCATCCGGGACAGCCACGACGAGGCCGCAGCCACGCAGGCATGTCAGGTGGTTGGACATGCTCTGCCGCGAGACCCCCAGGGAATCGGCCAGGTCCGACGGATACGCGGGCGCATCCGCCAGGGCCAGCAGAATCCGCGCCCGGGTAGGGTCAGAGACCGCGTAGCCGAACCGGGCCAGCACCGGGGCATGCGTAAGAGTTTCCATGCCAACAAAATACAGTCCTGGATGTATTCACGCAATTGTGTATTCAGCTGCTGTTTGGCCGTTTGCGGCGAATGGGCGGTGCGGGAGCTGCCACCGAGGCCGGGGTCGCGCCGGAGTCGCATCGGTTGGACGAAGATGGCCGCTATCCGGCGTGGAATGGCGGCCCTTTGTGGCGAATCGGCGCATGTCGCCAGGAGTGGCGGCCGTTTGTGGCGAATGGGCGCATGTCGCCAGGGGTGGCGGCCGTTTGTGGCGAATCGGTGGTGCCGGAGCTGACTCGGAGGCCGGGGTCGCGCCGGCGTCGCATCGGTTGGACGAAGGTGGCCGCTATCCGGGGTGAAATGGCGGCCACTTGTGGCGAATCGGCGCACGTTCCCACGAATGGCGGCCACTCGTGGCGAATGGGCGGTGCTGGAGCTGTCTCGGAGGCCGGGGTTGCGCCGGCTACGCATCGATTGGACGAAGGTGGCCGCTATCCGGGGTGGAGTGGCGGCCACTTGTGGCGAATCGGCGCACGTCGCCAGGAGTGGCGGCCGTTTGTGGCGAATCGGTGGTGCCGGAGCTGTCTCGGAGGCCGGGGTTGCGCCGGGGTCGCGTCGGTTGGACGAAGGTGGCCGCTATCCGGGGTGGAGTGGCGGCCACTTGTGGCGAATCGGCGCACGTCCCCGCGAATGGCGGCCGTTTGTGGCGATCTGGCGGCGCGAACGGCGTCCGCCCCAGCCCACGCAGCCCACACGAAAGCGGCGCCGGACATCCCCCAAAGGAATGTCCGACGCCGCCGACTTCGTTGATGACTATCAATCCTTCTTGAAGGCGTCCTTGACGTTTTCGCCGACCTTCTTGGCGTCGGCGACGACCTGGTCCTTCTGGCCCTCCGCGCGCAATTCGTCGTTGTTTGTCGCGTTTCCAGTGGCTTCCTTGGCCTTGCCGCCCAGGTGCTCTGCTTCGTTCTGAATCTTGTCTCCGATACCCATGGTGGGAACCACCTTTCGTTTCCGGTTGATCGTTCACTCACCATAACACAAAGCATGCTTACTAATTCAAGAGGTGTTGGGTCTCAAGTGCGTCTCGGATCAAGCGGGCGCAGTTTCAAGGCGCAATCCCGTGCCGGCGGGATGAATTCTTCGGCGGCGCCGGGCTAGGCTCGATCCCATGGATCACACAATCAGCCTGACCCAGCACATCAACGCCCCGGCAGAAAAGGTGTGGGCGGTCATTTCTGACATTCCCGGATCGGCTGCCACGCTCTCCGGCATCGATTCAATCCAGATGCTGAGCGACGGCCCCTACGGCGAGGGGACCCGCTGGAAGGAGGCCCGCACCATGATGGGGCGGTCGGAAACGGTGGAAATGTGGGTGTCCCAGACCGACCCTCCACGGAGTACCACGGTGAAGGCGCTCCAGGGCGGGGCTGACTACACCTCACGGTTCACGCTGGCCGAGCGCGACGGCGGCACGGACCTGACCCTGACGTTCGGCGCCGAACTGGTCAACCCCTCCCGGCGGAGCAGGCTGGCGATGGCGCTCTTTGGAAAACTGGGCATGCGCATCACGCGCAGGGCGCTCGCGAAGGACCTGGCCGAGATCGCGGCCAAGGCCGAGTCGCTCTAATGGCGCGTGGCACCATGGCGCCGAAGGCAAACAAGGCGCCCAAAGTCACCCCGCCGCGGCTCAGCCCCGTCCGGCTGGCAGACCTCAGGGATGACCCGTCCCCGGCTTTCCAGTCCGGGGAGCGGTACGACGGCGTCCGGTACAGCAGGGCGTCAGCCGACGGGCTGGAACTTGGCGGCACCGACTTCGCTGAGTGCGACTTCCAGGGCGTGTCGTTCAACGAGACCCAGCTGCGGGGCGCCAGCTTCCGTGACTGCATCCTGGCCGAGGCGTACGCGCCGGTGTTCATGGCGGCCAGGAGTACGCTCCGCGACGTCGAGATCGGCAACCCCCGCTGGGGTTCCGCGGAACTCTACGAAAGCGGCTGGCAGTCCGTAAGGATCGACGGCGGCAAGCTCGACTATGTGAACCTGCGCGGATCCAAGCTCATCGACGTGCAGATCAGCGACTGCATCATCAACGAACTGGACCTGGGTTCCTGCGCCGCGACCCGGGTGGCGCTGAAGAACTGCACCATCGGCACCCTGGACGTCGCCGGCGCCAGGCTCAAGGACTTTGACATCCGGGGCACCGACTTCCGCGCCATCAGCGGGTTGGAGAGCCTTGCCGGCCTCGTCATCGACGACTACCAGCTCGGCCTGCTGGCCCCGCTGATGGCAAGCCACCTCGGTGTCATCGTCGCGTAATCCGGCGCGGCTCCGGTTGACCCCCTTGCGCCGCAGTGTAATCTTTATAGAACGAACGGTCGGTAAATTGGCGCACCAGCGGGTCGAACGTGGACGCCGCCGCCGATGAGAGTTCTTTCGATGACAGAGACGTTTATCGCGTGAAGGGTGTACCCATGGCATCAGCAGCAGCAGGACCACAGGCATTTCTCGTAGGCGGTGCCCGCACCGCGGTCGGCCGTTACGGCGGGGCCCTCTCCGCGGTCCGCCCCGATGACCTCGCCGCCCTGGTGGTCCGCGAGGCTGTCGCCCGGGCGGGGCTGGATCCGGAGAGCATCGACGAGGTGATCCTGGGCAACGCCAACGGCGCCGGCGAGGAAAACCGCAACGTCGCCCGGATGGCCACCATCCTGGCCGGCCTGCCGCTGCACATCCCCGGCATCACCGTGAACCGGCTCTGCGCCTCCGGCCTGAGCGCCATCATCATGGCCAGCCAGATGATCAAGTCCGGCGCCGCGGACATCGTGATCGCCGGCGGCGTTGAATCCATGAGCCGCGCCCCTTGGGTCCAGGAGAAGCCGCAGACCGCCTTCGCGAAGCCGGGACAGATCTTCGACACGTCCATCGGCTGGCGCTTCGTGAACCCGCTGTTCCGGAAGGGCGAACTCTCCCGCGACGGGAAGATGACCTATTCCATGCCCGAAACGGCCGAGGAAGTCGCCCGCGTGGACGGAATCACCCGCGAGGACGCCGACGCCTTCGCCGTCCGCTCGCACGAACGCTCCCTCGCGGCCATCGCCGCCGGCCGGTTCGCCGACGAGATCGTTCCGGTCACGGTCAAGACCCGCAAGGGCGAAACCGTCGTCGACACCGACGAGGGCCCTCGCGCCGGCACCACCATGGACGTCCTCGCCGGGCTCCGCCCCGTCGTCGCCGGCGGCTCGGTCGTTACGGCAGGCAACTCCTCCACGCTCAACGACGGCGCCTCCGCCATCATCGTCGCGTCCGAAGCCGCGATCGAGCGGCTCGGCCTCACCCCGCGCGCGCGGATTATCGACGGCGCCTCCGCCGGCTGCGAACCAGAAATCATGGGCATTGGCCCCGTCCCGGCCACGCAGAAGGTGCTTGCCCGGACCGGCCTGGGCGTCGGCGACCTCGGCGCCGTCGAACTCAACGAAGCCTTCGCCACCCAGTCGCTCGCGACCATGCGCCGACTCGGCCTGGACCCCGAAATCGTAAACCGCGACGGCGGCGCGATCTCCCTGGGGCACCCGCTGGGTTCCTCCGGCTCACGGCTCGCGATCACCCTGCTGGGCCGGATGGAGCGCGAGGACGCCCGGATCGGCTTGGCGACCATGTGCATCGGCGTAGGCCAGGGCACCGCGATGTTGCTGGAACGCGTCTAGTGGCGGCCGCGACGGGCCTCAACCCGCAGGAATTCAGCACGCTGAAGGTCGAGGAGCGCGAGGACCGGCTGGTGGTGCTCCTGAACCGGCCCGAGGTCCGCAACGCGATCGACCAGCAGATGGTCGATGAGCTGCACGCCGTCTGCGCCGCGCTGGAGAAGACGCCGAAGGTGCTGATCATCGCCGGCACCGAGGGCATCTTTGCCTCCGGCGCGGACATCGGGCAGCTGCGCGAACGCCGCCGCGACGATGCCCTCCGGGGCATTAACTCCACGATTTTCGTCCGGATCGCTAAGCTTCCGATGCCGGTCATTGCGGCCCTGGATGGCTTCTGCCTGGGCGGCGGCGCCGAACTCGCCTACGCCGCGGACTTCCGGATCGGCACCCCCTCGGTGCGGATCGGCAACCCGGAAACCGGCCTGGGCATCCTGGCCGCTGCCGGTGCGAGCTGGCGCCTGAAGGAGCTCGTGGGCGAGCCCGTGGCCAAGGAAATCCTGCTGGCCGGCACCGTGCTGCGCGCCGAGCGGGCCCTCGCCGTCAACCTCATCACGGAGATCCACGAGGCCCCCGAGCTGATGGCCGCGGCCCATGCCCTGGCCGACAGGATCGCCGGCCAGGACCCCCTCGCGGTGCGGATCACGAAGTCGGTGTTCCACGCGCCCGCCGAGGCGCACCCGCTGATCGACGAGCTGGCGCAGGGAATCCTCTTTGAGTCCCAGGCCAAATTCGACCGCATGCAGGCTTTCTTGGATAAGAAGGCAGCTAAAAAGGCAGCCAAGACGTCAGCCACGAAGTCCGAGCAGGATCCAGACCGGAAGAAGAACTGAAGATGAGCAATTCCGTACTCCCCGCGAACCTTCCCGACTTGGTCGGAGTCCTGGGCGGCGGCCGGATGGGAGCGGGCATCGCGCATGCCTTCCTGATCAACGGCGCCAATGTCCTCGTCGTCGAGCGCGACGAGGAAGCAGCCGAGGCAGCCCGTGAACGGGTGGAATCGGCGGCGGCCAAGAGCATCGAGCGCGGCGCCACGGACGGCAACCTGGACGAGATGGCCTCGCGGCTCTCCGTTACGGTGGACTATGACGACTTCCGGGACCGCCAGCTGGTCATCGAGGCCGTCCCCGAGGACTGGGACCTGAAAGTCGCCTCGCTGCGGGGGATCGAGGACCGCCTGGCCGCCGACGCGTACCTCGCCTCCAACACCTCGTCCATCTCGGTCAACGCGCTGGCCGGCGAGCTGCAGCGCCCGCAGAACTTCCTGGGCCTGCACTTCTTCAACCCGGTCCCGGCGTCGACCCTGATCGAGGTCGTCCTCGGCGAGCACACTTCCGGGCCGCTGGCCCAGGCCGCCCGCGGCTGGGTGGAAGCACTGGGCAAGACCGCCGTCGTCGTCAATGACGCCCCCGGCTTCGCCTCCTCACGGCTGGGCGTCGCGATTGCCCTCGAGGCGATGCGCATGGTCGAGGAGGGCGTGGCGTCCGCGGAGGACATCGACAACGCCATGGTCCTGGGCTACAAGCACCCCACCGGACCGTTGCGGACCACGGACATCGTGGGCCTGGACGTCCGCCTCGGCATTGCCGAGTACCTCGCCTCGACCCTGGGGGAGCGCTTCGCCCCGCCGCAGATCCTGCGCGACAAGGTGGCTCGCGGCGAACTCGGACGCAAGACCGGCAAGGGCTTCTTCGACTGGACCAGCTGATGTGACGGACTGCTCGACGGCGGTCCGGCCTTTGCAGGCGCCGCCGAGCAGGAACCGAATGACAGCGTGTCTCGTCAGGGCGATTGCCGACGAGAGGAGGCCCCCTCCCCGTCTTATGGCACGAGCACGATTTTTCCCGTCGCAGCCGAGGATTCAAGCATCTCGTGAGCGCGACGAGCTTCGGATAACGGCAGACGCTCCGCCACGACCGGGTGGATCTCACCACGACGGAGCAGCTCAATCAGGGTGCGAAAGTCTTCCCTGAACCAGTCCTGATGGCGAATTCGCAGTTTCTGGATCCGGTAGGCGAGTACCCTCCGGCGGGGTGAGAGCAGACCCCAGAGTGCGACGCTGGTGGTGGCCGCGTACCACCCGATCCACGCCCGCCAGCTCTTGCGCCCGCGTTTGAGTGTGGAGTAATGGCCGAACACGACGAGCCGGCCACCGGGCCGCAACGCGCGGAAGGAGCGAAGCGACAGGGCGCCACCGAGCCCGTCGAGTGCAACATCGACGCCTGTGCCGGTCAGTTCGCGCAGCCGGGCGACGAAATCTTCGTTGCGATAGTCGATCGCGACCGCGCCGAGCCTTTCGACCGCGGCGCGGTCGCCAGCTGAGGCGGTGCCGTAGAGGCGAAGACCTGCCAGCGCGCCGAGCTCGAGGACCGCGGTGCCTACCCGGCCGGCTGCACCGTGCACGAGCACAGATTCCCCGCTCTTGGTCATCGCAACGCGGTGAAGCAGTTGATAGGCGGTCATGTAGGGGAAGACGAGGCTCACGACCTCTGCCGGGTCGAGGTCCTCGGGCACCTCGACCGCGTAGGCCTCGGGCATGCAGACGAGCTCCGCGTTGGCGCCCCAAACGGTCAGCGCGCCGACGCGGTCACCTTCTCGCAGCCTCGAGCAGCCCTTGCCGAGCTCGTCGACGACACCGACGAGTTCGTAGCCGGGCGTGAATGGCGGCTTCGGCACCCCAAAATACGTGCCCGCGCGCAGCTGGGAATCGGTGAATGAAACGCCGGAAGCCAGAACCCTGACACGGACTTCCCCCGGACCCGGCCTAGGATCGTCAGCTTCAACCACTTTAAGGACCTCTGGTCCGCCGAAATGGTCGACGACAACGCGTTTCATTGGCTCAGCCTACGCCGGCCACTGTGTCTTGCGTCAGTGGCTTTGGTCCGGTCTCTTGCGCGAAGGCCGCCCGGAATTTCCTCTTGCCCTGAGATGCCGGCTTTGGCTCCGAAGGCCCTCCCAGGAGCCTACGTCTGACCGAGGATGGTTCCATCGATACCGTGCCGATGGAGACATGCGCCGTTGCCGGATGTGCCGGTCAAATCCCCGGGAGATACAGGTCAAGGTCTGGGGATTCGGCTGGGATTCCGCCGGGCCACCGCGAAGGATCCGCCCCCTACGATGGTCGGATGAGCATTCTTCGTCCCATCACCCTGACCGGCAAATACGTCGTCCTTGAGCCGCTGAGCCCGGACCACCACGACGGACTCGTCGAGGCGGCCCGGGACGGTGAACTGTGGCAGCTCTGGTACACCAGCGTGCCCGCCCCCGAGGAGATGGCCGCCGAGATTGAGCGGCGCCTGGCGCTGCAGGACAGCGGCTCCATGCTGCCCTTCACCACGCGGCTGATTGACCCCGCCACCGGCGGGCCGGGCGGGGTGATCGGGATGACCAGCTATATGAACATCGACGCCGCCACGCCCCGGGTGGAAATCGGCTCCACCTGGAACGCGGCGTCCGCCCATGCCAGCGGCAGCAACCCGGACTCCAAGTTGCTGCTGCTGAGGCACGCTTTTGAAACGCTGGGCTGCCCCGCCGTCGAATTCCGGACCCACTGGCTCAACCACCAGTCCCGCGACGCCATCGCGCGGCTCGGCGCCAAACAGGACGGTGTGCTCCGCAGCCATACCCGCAGCAGTGACGGCGCGCTGCGGGACACCGTGGTGTACTCCATCCTGGAGCACGAGTGGCCAATGGTCCGGAACGCCCTGGAGTTCAGGCTGGCCAGGCCGCGCTAGGGAGCCGAATAGACTTTCTCGGCGTTCAGGGCTGTGTAGTACGCCAGGTAGCCCTTGGCGTTCGGGTGGAAGCCATCGGGGCTACCGGTGGCGCCGTTAATCCATGGGTCGTCCGTCGAGAGAATGCCGTGGCCGGCGAAAGCGGCCCGGACGTCGACGAACTGCACGTCGGTGGTGTCGGTGTCGGTGGCCAGAACGGCTTGGGCGATGGACCAGTTCAGGCCGTTAGTCAGGTCAGTGGCCTGGTAGATGAACGCGGACATTGGATTGGTCGGATCAAGGGGGACCGGATCGTAGAGGTAGGGGTAGCCGGTCACGACAATCTTGGCGTTCGGCGCGGCCGCCTGCACACTCTGAATCATCGAGGCCACCTCGCCGGCCAGCTGCCCGCTGGCGATCTTGGCCGCCGCGGCAGCGCTGGCTGTCTGACACGCCGGACCTGCCGCGACAGGATCGCGAAGGGCGGCGCCGCAGTTCGTGATGATATCCCCGAACCCAAGGTTGTTGCCGCCGGCTGTGATGGTCACCAGTTCCGTGGTGTTGTTCAGCTGGCGCAGCTGGGAGTTCACGACATCCTGGGTGGTCCTGCCGCTGCAGGCCGCGTTGGTGACCAGCTTGATGGCTTTGGCGCCGGCCGCGAGTTCGGAATAGGCGTTCTCACTGCGGTAACAAACATCATCCCGGTACGGCCCCGCGCCCTGCCCCGCGGCGAAGGAGTCCCCGAGCGCGATGTACTTGGTCTTATCCACGGCCTGCGCCGGGACCGCCGACAAACCGACCGCCATTGCCACGGTGGCGAGACCGGCAGCCAGAGCCGTCCGCCGGCGTCGAAGATTCAAGATTCCCATGGTGTTCCCCTCAGTAGCACGTAGGTTCAGCGCCCCGCGCCGAGGTGGTGTCAGTCCGGCGGCAGGCGAGCTGAAAGAGCCCGGCAGCTACCGGGTTCACCGACACCTTACGCGGACGTCTGCACCCACACCATGCCAATAGGCCCCGTTGTGGGGATCTTTCGTGAATCGACCCGTGGATCGGCGCCGGTGCGTGTGCTTGACTTTCAGGATGACGATTCCCGCCGCGCCCGGAGGCCAGGCCAAGGGGACGGTCCTGCCCGGGATGGTGGACTGGGACGGGGCGGTCAATGCCTGGCATGTCGCCGGCAGCGTGTTCCGGATGGGACGCCGCGAGTGGCTCACCGACGCCGGCTGGCAGCAGGCGTACGACGGCGGCATCCGGACGGTGATTGATTTGCGCAACCCGGACGAGATCCGCCCCCGTGACACCGATCCCCGGGTGGGCGCCGAGACCCTGGCGGCGTTCGACGTCGTGCATGCGCCGACCGAAGACCCCGGCAACAGCGAATTCTGCGAGCTCTGCGTTCCCTACCTGAACGATCCGGCGTCGTATGCGGACAATGCCCGGATCTTCCCCGAGGAGCTGGTTGTCGCCGACGATGAGCGGCCAGGTCTGTGTGGGGTCTGTGTAGGCGTGCCGTAGGTGGTGCCGTCCTCGCGGAACGGGGAGACGAACTGGTCCTCGTTCCCGGCGATCGTCCTGAGCTGCTCAGCTGATCATTCGGCCATGGTTTCCCACCGTCCAGCGCAGCCACGGCGTCCGTCAGGTGGTGCTCTTCCGTCGCACCGACGATTGGGGCGTCGACGACGGGGTTTTTCAGCACCAGGCGAGGGAGATCGTCGCCATGGACACGTTGCGGCCCTTCGCTATGCGTTCGACCGCGTCGATTGTCGACTTGTCGCTGTCCTTCCATAGCGGGTTGCCGTCGAAGTCGGCCTGCGGGTTGTCCTTGCCCCTTGTGGTGTTGTTCTTCCCCCAGGGCTAGCAACGACGCCGGCGGCGAGCGGGCTCCACGGCAGGCTGCCTACGCCCTGGTCCCGGAGCAGGGGGAACATCTCCTGCTCCTCGCCGCGCTGGACCAGGTTGTACTGGTCTTGCATCGAGACGAACGTCGTCCACGCGTGCAGCTGGGCTGTGTGCTGCATTTCGCGAACTGCCAGGCGAACATGCTCGAGGCGCCGATGTAGCGGGCCTTGCCGGCCTTCACGACGTCGTGCAGAGCCTCCATGGTCTCTTCGACGGGGGTGTGCGGGTCGAACCGGTGGATTTGGTACAGGTCGACGTAGTCGGTGCCGAGGCGGGCCAGGGAAAGGTCGATCTGTTCCATGATGGCCTTGCGGGACAGGCCCTCACCGCCGGGGCCGTCGCCGACCTTCTGGTGCACCTTTGTGAGCACGACGTCGTCACGGCGGGTCTTGGCGAGGGCGCGGCCAACGATCTCTTCGGGGGAGCCGGCACCGTATACGTTCGAGGTGTCCCAGAGGTTGATCCCGAGGTCGAGTGCCTGGGCGAAGTATCCCTTGGCGTCTTCCCAGGGCAGCGCCCAGCTCCAGAACGGCACCTTCCCGTCGCCGAAGCCCATCGGGCCCAGGGCGATGCGGCTGATGTTCAGGCCCGAAGACCCCAGTCTTGTGTACTCCATGTCCTGCCTCCTTTGAATTAGCGGTCGATGGAGGACATGTTGGCCTCGTCGTGGCGTTCTCCGGCTGCGGGCCGGAGTGAGTTCAGGCGTTCGAGCTGATCGGTGGTGAGTTCGATGCCGTCCGCTGCGGTGTTCTCTTCGACCCGGGAGACGCGGCGGGTGCCGGGGATCGGGGCGATGTCGTTACCGCGGGTCAGCAGCCAGGCGAGGGCGGTCTGTGCGGGGGTCGCGCCGATCTCGGCGCCGATGGCCTTCACTTCGTCGACGATTGCGAGGTTCCGGTGGAAGTTCTCGCCAGTGAAGCGCGGGTTGGTCTTGCGCCAGTCGTCGTCGGCGAAGTCCTCGACGGACCGGATCTGGCCGGTCAACAGTCCGTGTCCGAGCGGGGAGTACGGGACGAAGCCGATGCCGAGTTCGCGCAACAGCGGCAGGATCTCCGCCTCCACGTCGCGGGTCCACAGCGAGTACTCCGTCTGCAAGGCCGAGACCGGCTGCACGGCGTGTGCCCGTCGGATGGTCTCAGGGGAGGCCTCGGACAGCCCGAAGTGCAGTACCTTGCCCTCGGCGATCAGGTCCGCGACGGCTCCGGCGGTTTCCTCGATCGGGGTGTTCCGGTCGATACGGTGCTGGTAGTACAGGTCGATATGGTCTGTGCCGAGGCGCTTCAGGGAGCCCTCGACGGCGGCCTTCACGTTTGCCGCGCTGCTGTCGATCACGCCGGGGCCGCCACCGGAATGCGAGACCAGGCCGAACTTCGTTGCCATTTTGACCTGGTCGCGGCGACCCTTGATCGCCTGGCCGACGATCTCCTCGCTCAGGAACGGCCCGTAGATCTCCGCCGTGTCAATGTGGGTGACCCCTAGCTCGAGCGCCCGGTGGATCGTGCGGATCGACTCCGCGTTATCCAGGGCGCCCTCGCTGGTGTAGGTGCCGGCCATGGTCATGGCGCCGAGTCCGATGCGGGAGACTTCCAGGTCTCCGAGGCGTGCGTTCTTCATGTTGTGTTTCCTTTTCTCAGGCCTGGGACGTGGGCATGGCCCACAGCTCGGCAATGGAGGATCGGCGAGGGCGGGTCACCATGAAGGCGATGCTGTCGGCGATGTCCCGGGGCTGCAGCGGCTCGGTGTCGACCGCCCCGGGCTCGAGCACACCGACGCGGACGTGTTTCTTGGTGACCTCTTGGCGCAGGGCCTCGGTGAAGCCGTTCACGCCGAACTTGGTCATGTTGTAAACGCCGAAGTTCGCCCACGCCTGCCGCCCGGCGATCGAGGAAATGTTCACGATGTCGGCCACTTCCCGCGGCCCGTGCTTGGCCGCCTCGAGCAGGTGCGGCCGTGCGCGTTGGTCATGTAGAGCAAGCCGTTCTGGTTGACGGGGATCATCCGCTCCCATTCCTCAACATCGGCACCAACGATGGGGCCGAGGTGCATGAGCCCGGCGTTGTTAATCAGGATGTCCAGGCGGCCGAAGCGATCGACAACCTCCGCTACAGCCTGTTCGGCCTGGGTGCGGTCGGTGATGTCAGCCGCGACGGCATGAGCGGTGCCGCCGGCGCCCTCGATCTCGGCCACGAGTTTGTCGAGGCGGTCCTGGCTCCGGGCGACGACGGCGACGGACGCCCCCTGCTCGGCGAGGCGGCGGGCGGTGGCGTCACCGATGCCGCTGCTCGCACCGGTTACCAGCGCATCGGTGCCGGTCAGTTTTGCTGTCATTGGTTTGTTCTCCTTCATACGGTGTGGCCGATATTTGGGCAGGCGCCAGCAACGTGCGTCCAACGGAATTGGGAGTTGCTTGAATTGGTCGGCCTGCCCGCGCCCTGGGTTCAGGGGGACGGCCGGCGCAGATAGGGGATGTCAGGCTTCTGCTAGTTCCTAGCGTCGTCTTGTTCAGTCATGTTCTGTCTTTCCTGGGTTAAGTGTTTTGGGCCGCGCGTGGGAGCGCAGATCCGGGGCAGAAGATCCGCTGGTGGCGGTTTTCTGGGCAGGTGATGCCGCCCAGCTGGCAAGGAACGCCAGCGCGTTTTCGGACGCGGACCCCGGCTCGGCCGTGAAGGTGAACAGGGTTTGTCCCTCATCGCCGGGAAGCTGAAGCGTCTCGAACTGCAGCGACAAGTCCCCGACGACCGGATGGTGAAATCGCTTGGTTCCCGTGGTGTGGATCCGTCCGTCATGGCCAGCCCACAATGCGGCGAACAGCCCGCTGCGTGTAGTCAGCTCCCCAACCAGCTCGTTCAACGCCCTGTCATGGGGATTGCGCCCCGCTTCCGATCGCAGCATCGCCACCGTGCTGGCCGCGATCGCGCGCCAATCGGGGTAGAGGTCACCAGCGCCCGGATCGAGGAAGAGGTAGCGCGCCTGGTTCGGCAGCTGGCTCGGAGTCTCCGGACCAGCAGCTGCTGTGGACTCGAACACTGGCCCGTACAGCGCGCGGCCCAAGAAGTTGGCGGCCAGCACGTCCGAACGTCCGTTCTGCACCATGGCGACCGCTCCGGTCATCCCGTCCAGCAAACGCAGTACTCCGGGCCGGACCCGCTGCTGTGGTGGTCGGCGCGCCGCGCGCCGCGACGGCGAGTCGGCCCTCCTCGCCAGGTCCATCAGATGCGCCCGCTCTGCCTCATCCAGCTGAAGGGCGGAAGCCACAGCCTCAAGCACAGCGTCCGAGACACCGCGCAGGCTGCCGCGTTCCAGCCGCGTGTAGTAGTCCGTGCTCACCCCGGCGAGCTGCGCCACATCCCCACGGCGCAGGCCCGGCACACGGCGCAGCTCCCCGTACTTGGGGATGCCGGTCTGCTCCGGGGTGATCTTCGCGCGTCGCGAGATCAGGAAGTCACGGATTTCTTCTCTTCTTTCCACATCCACCACGCTACGCAGCCTGGGCGCGCGGTGGCAGTGTCTATCAGACACCCCCACTTGAAGCGGACGCCCGGGTCTCGCCCCTCAGCCGGCAGCGCCAGCGGACGCCCGAATCCTTGATGGAGCGCAGCGGAGGCCAGGACTCCAGGAACGGGTCGGGCCCACTGGGGGCTCGTGAACGTCTACACATAGTCGCTGTCCCGGTGCTGACATCGAGGGCGTCGAGGCTGCCTGTCCGGAATGGAATGCCGGGATAGGCAACGCGGGCGTGCTCGATGAACTCGGGAACCAGATCCACTCCGAGTGCAGGATTCCCAGCTTCATTAAGAAAGTTTGTCCATTGGCCCGGACCGCTACGGATAAATGCCGGTAGCCGATCCCTCATCGGTCAGGCCGCGATAGCTCCGGTGTCTTCGTCTGTGTAACTCTTCGTCATGAGTAGGCGTGTCCGAAGCCCGCTGATGAAGACCGCTGAAGATGGCGGTGGTGCGGGCGGGCCGGGGGAAAATCTTGGGAGCGGCGGTGTAGGTGGCCGTGTCGTCCTTGGTGGGAAGTCGAGCACTCGGTCGGGGCCGGACCTCTGTCGCAGCGCTTCTTCGGCTTTGAGATCTGCGGAGCGAGAACATGGGCCTGACGGGTGTGCACAAGCGCGGTACCCGGGAACTCACGCACGGCCGAAGGGCAGCCCTGGAGGGAAGGCGCGACCTTTCAGTTTGCAGTGGAGTGCCATTTGGATCGGCAGGCAGTTCGTTATGTTGGCGGGAGGACTTTTCGTCCCGGGAGCACATAGGGTTTGTTGTGGAAGGGACAATGACAGGGTTCCGCATCCGTCGGGATAAGTAGTTCGCAGGCAACATGCGGACGCCCCCGGGTGTCCCTGGTGTTCCCACCCCGGGCATGCCTCATTTTGAGCTGAGGTCCGGGGCGAGATCTCGAGGTTCATGGCCGGAAAGTCTGATGGCGGCGCACGCATTCCCCTTTCAGTAAACGCCTGAGAGGATCTTTCATCGAACCGATGCCTGAAAGGCAAGTGACCACGATGCACATCAAGGAACAGTGGAACCGCCTCGATCCCGCCACCCAGCAGTGGCTGATAGAAAACCCGGGATGCATAATCCTGCCACGCACCCTGACAACCATTTTCAACGAAGCAACCGGGGAAAACGCCGACGCCGACGTGCATGGCGAGACGGTGCTGACCGAGGAGGACAGGGACTTCATCCAGGCCAAGGCCCGCGAAGCGACGGCCGCAGGTACTCCTTCGGACTTTCGGTTCTTTGACGCCACCCAGCCCTGACGAGACCCCCCGGGAAACCACCAGCCCGTTGCTTTTCGAGTCCGACGGGGATGGCGGGCAGATTGCCGTGGTGGAGTTGACGATGACTAAGCCGGCGCGAACGGGTGTGCTTAACCTGTTGTTGGCTGATCCACATCAGTCGCCATGGCATCCATGGTGTCGCTCTTGATCAGTCCTCCCCGCCAGGCAACGCCCGCAGACAGTCCCGGTGACATTTGCGCTGCGAAAACGCCGCCATTGAACGCTTTGTTCCACAGGGATCAGTCTCCATGGCAGTCTCAGAAACGGTCGTATGTGACAACCAGTCAATTCATGATGCAGTTCAGGTACGTGCGTATTGGGTGGCCGTGGTGTGGGCTTCTACTGCCAGGTTGAGTTCTTCCAGGGTCGGGGGGTTAGCTCCCGGGCGCTGTACGGTGATGGCCGCGGCTGCAGCTGCGGTGTGTCCGAGCTGGTCCAAGACAGCAGGGGCGAAGCCTTCGGTTCCTCGGGTGAGAAAGCCCAGGATCAGGGCGGCCATATAGGAGTCGCCGGCGCCGATGGTGTCTGCAACTGTGGTTTTCACGGCAGGAATGCTGATGTTAGCGACGGAGGTGGTGAATTGTGATCCTTCGGCGCCCTTCGTGATGACGGTGAGTCGGCTGCCCAAACCTAGGATGTGGGCTGCGGTTTCGTCCAGGCTTTTTTGGGGGTACAGCCATTGGGCGTCCTCGTCGCTGAGTTTGACGACGTCGGTTAACGGCACGAGCTCTTCGAAGGTGGCTTTCGCTTCCTCATGGCTGCCGAGCAGGGCTGGCCTGATATTGGGGTCGTAGGTGATCATGCAGTGTTTGTGGGCCTGTTCGAGCAGTGATTTCACGGCGCCGGCACCGGGACTAAGGAAAGTGGCGATTGATCCGGTGTGCAGGATTTTTGGGAACTGGGCAGGGGCTGTCGGGGCAAGGTCCCAGGAGACGTCGAAGTCGTACCGGGCGGAGCCGTCCGGTGCCAGGGTTGCTGTCGCCGACGCCGTCCGGGTCAGAGATCTTGAGCCGGGCAGAAGTACGACTCCCGCGCTGCTGAGATGGTTTTCGATGGAGATCCCCCGCGCGTCCGGGGCAATGGCCGTGAGCAGGCCTGTGGTGACACCGAGGCGGCCAAGTCCGTAGGCGACATTGGCCGGCGAGCCTCCTGGGTGTTCGACTTTGCCGCGTGACGTTGTAACGACATCGATCAGCGCTTCGCCTACCACTATGACGTCGAGCGTCTGGTGAGCGTCGGGCCGGGCTGTTGTGAGGTAATCCATGGGTGTATCTCTCGTGGGAAGCTGATGGCGGGGCCCGTCCAAGCCACATCAGTCCGCCGACCGGTGACCCGGTCCGCGGACTGACATGGCGGCAGCAGTTGTTCAGGCGGTGGCTGCACCGGTCATGATCGCAACTGCATCGGTCATGGTGTGTGATTGCGGGGTGATGGTGGCGGCGCACTTGCCGAGGCGCTGGATGTGGATCCGGTCCGCCACGTCAAACACGTGGGGCATGTTGTGGCTGATCAGGATGACTGGCAGGCCGCGGTCCCGGAGGTCCCGGACCAACTGCAGGACCTGGTTCGATTCCCGGACGCCGAGTGCCGCCGTCGGTTCGTCCAGCACGACCACTTTGGAACCGAAGGCCGCGGCGCGGGCCACGGCGACAGCCTGGCGCTGGCCGCCGGAGAGGTTTTCCACCGGTACGGTGACGTCCTGAAGGGTGGAGATGCCCAGCCGGGTCAATTCCTGTTTGGCCTTCGTGCGCATGCCTTTGGTATCAAGCATCCGGAACACGCTCCCGAGGAGCCCGGCACGGCGTTCCTCCCGGCCGAGGAAGAGGTTCGAGGCGACGTCCAGGGCCGGCGAGACCGCCAGGTTCTGGTACACCGTTTCGATGCCGTGGGCACGGGCGTCCTGGGGGCGTTTGAAGTGGACCGGCTGCCCGGACACCATCAGTTCACCCGTATCCGGAATCTCGGCACCGGTGAGGCACTTGATCAGGGTGGATTTGCCTGCACCGTTGTCGCCGATGATCGCCAGGACTTCGCCCGGGTACAGGTCCAGGCTGACGCCGTCCAGTCCCACGACGCGGCCGAAGGTTTTGACGAGGTTCCGGGCCTGCAGGATGGGCTCGCGGGTGGCGACGTGGGGGGCTGAAAATTCTGTCGTGGTCATGACTTGACCTTTCGGATCCACTGGTCGATGGAGACAGCGAGGATGATCAGGACGCCCACTGCCAGGGTCTGGTACAACACGTCCAGCCCGGCGAGGGAGAGGCCGTTGCGGAAGACGCCCACGATCAGGGCGCCGAGAAGGGTTCCCCAGACGGAGCCGCGGCCGCCGAAAAGGCTTGTTCCGCCGATGACGACGGCGGTGATGGAGTCCAGGTTAAGGTCTACGCCGGCGTTGGGGCTGGCTGCGTTGGTTCGGCCGATCTGGATCCAGGCGCCGACGGCCAGGACGGCACCGGCGGCGAGGTAGACGCTCATGAGGACCCTGTTCACGGCGATGCCGGCCAGGCGGGCGGCTTCCTTGTCATCGCCCACGGCGTAGACGTGCCGGCCCCAGGCGGTTTTGCCGAGGATGAACGCGATGGCGATGTAGAGCAGGAGCATCACGACGACTCCGGTGGAGATCCTGACCGGGCCCACCGGGAAGGTGGTTCCGGTCCAGGTGAGTAGGGGCGGCATGGCCGAGCCGCGCACTGTCGCGCCGTTGGAGTAGAGCAGTGTAAGGGCGATGAAGATATTCAGCGTGCCCAGGGTGACGATGAACGGCGGGAGCCGGAACCGGGTAACCAGGAATCCGTTGAGTGCTCCGGCGGCGAGTCCGACGATCAGGCCCGCGAGCAGCGCGATTGGCGCAGGCACTCCGTTATTGACAGCGAGTTGGGCCATGACCATGGACGAAAGGATCATGACGGCCCCGACGGAAAGGTCGATGCCTGCGGTGAGGATGATGAGGGTCTGGGCGATGGCCAGGGTGCCGACGACGGAGACCTGCTGGGTAATCAGGGAGAGGTTTTCAACCCGCAGGAACCTGTCATTGAGGAGGCCGAACACGACCACCGAGATGAGAAGTACAAGGGCGGGGCTGACCGCGGGGTAGCGGTGGAGGATATTGCGTATCCGGCTGAGCGGTGTCTGGCGGTCGAGGAATTCCTCCGCCAGGTCGGCATGCCCGGCGCTGGGCGGGCCGGCGGTCTGTTGCTGGGTCACGATTGGTCCTGATCTTCCGTGATGGTTGCTAGAGCGGGCCTAGCTCGATGGATGCGGGGCGGGGAGGCCGATAGCGGGCTCCGGCCTCCCCGCCCCGCAGTGAAGCTGGGTGTGCTACTTTCCCCAGCAGATGTCGGAGGCTTCGGTGGTGGTGATGCTCTTGACGCCGTTGGCCGGCTTGTCCGTGACGAGCTCGACGCCGGTGTTGTAGAAGTCCAGCCCCGGGGAGTTGGCCGGCTTCTGGCCGGTCTTGGCGAGGTCAACGATGGCCTTCACTCCCAGTTCGGCCATCTTGACCGGGTACTGCTGGGCCGTGGCGCCGATGACGCCGGCCTTGACGTTGTTCACGCCCGTGCAGCCGCCGTCCACCGAAACCACCAGCACGTCCTTTTCCTTACCGGCGGCCTTCAGTGCCTCGAAGGCACCCGCTGCTGCAGGTTCGTTGATGGTGTAGACGACGTTGATGTTCGGGTTCTTGGCGAGGAGGGTTTCCATGGCGGTGCGTCCGCCGTCCTCGGCGCCCTGGGAGGCCTGGCTGCCGACGATCTCGTAGTCGCCGCCCTTGCCGCCGGTGTACGTGCCGGTCTTGGCTTCGTCGCCGTTCTTCTTCTTGTCCGCGGTGTCGATACCCAGGCCGGTCAGGAAGCCCTGGTCCCGGTTGTAGTCCACCGAGACGACCTTGTCGTCAAAGAGATCGACGAGGGCAATGGTCGCTTTTTTCCCATCCAGCTGGGCTGCGGTCCATTTGCCGATCAGCTCGCCGGCGGCAAAGTTGTCCGTGGCGAACGTGATGTCGGCGGCGTCGGCGGGGTCCGGCGGGGTGTCCAGGGCGATGACGAAGAGCCCGGCGTCCTTGGCCTTCTTCAGGGCGTCCACTACGGACGGGCCGTTGGGGGTGATCAGGATGCCCTTGTCGCCCTTGGAGATGGCGTTCTCGATGGCCTGGATCTGGGTGTCCTCGTCGCCGTCAGCCTTGCCGGCTGCGAGCTTAAGGTCCACGCCGCCGGCTTCGGCGGCCTTCTTTGCCCCGTCCTGCATGGAGACGAAGAACGGGTTGGTCGTGGTCTTAACGATCAGGGAGACGCCGACCTTTTCAGCGGACGCGCCTTCCGTTGCTGAGGTGGAGGGGGAATTTCCACCACAGGCAGAAAGACTGAGCGCTCCCAGGGTCAGTACTGCTCCGGCAGCGAACAGGCGGGTGGCCGTTGAACGGGGTGCTTTGGAACTCAACATTGAATCTCCTGGTGTTTGAGGCCCTCACTGGCCTCGACAACGATGTCATGTACGATGTAAGCAGCATCACACCGGAGAGTCAATAGATGCACTTAGAAGGAGCGATTTTTTTGACAACGATGTCCGATCGTAGCCAGCCGGCCCTTTCCGCCCGTCCAACGATGCGCCACGTGGCTGCACTTGCCGGCGTCGGAATCAAGACCGTCTCACGGGTGATAAATGACGAACCTGGCGTGTCGGAGGCCACCCGGCAAAAGGTGCTCAACGCTTCCCGACAACTGAACTACCAGCTGGACATGGCGGCAGGCAGCCTGCGCCGCGCGGGCAGGAGAACGCTCTCCGTTGGGCTCCTGCTGCCGAGCGTCTCCAACCCATTCAGCGGAGAAATCAACCGGGCCATAGAAGATGCGCTGGGGGCCAGAGGGATAGCGGTTTTTGCCGCGAGCCTCGATGATGACCCCAGGCGGGAGCAGGCCATCGTTACGGCGTTTCTTGGCCGGCGCGTCGACGGACTCATCCTCACGCCGATCGCCCGAAGCCAGGCATATGTAATCCCGGAGCATTCTCGTGACCTGCCCCTGGTCTTCATTGACCGTGAACCGGTAGGGATGGAAGCGGACGCTGTCGTGACCGACAACGCCGCAGGCGCCGCGAGTGCGGCCGCTCACCTGATAAGCGGCGGCCACACCAGACTCGCCTACCTGGGCGACCGTACAGATATCCAGACTGCCCGGGAACGCCGGCGGGGGTTCGTGGAGGAAATCGGTCGCCACGGAATTCCCACGTCAACGATTCCCATCCGCGAAAACCTTCACAATGAAGAATCGGCGAGGCTTGCCGCGTTGGAGCTTCTCACCGCTGAGGACCCGCCGACTGCGATCTTCTCCAGTCAAAACCTGGTCACCTTCGGGGCCATGCGTGCCTTGCGGGAGCTAGGGCTAAGCAACCGCGTGGCCTTAATAGGATTCGATGACTTTACCCTTGCCGACATGATGGACCCGGGCGTAACCGTCATCGCCCAGCATCCCGAGCAGATCGGCAAGCTGGCAGCGGAGAGGCTACTGGCCAGGATTGACGGCGACGAACAGCCTCCACGTACCTATGTCGTCCCCTCCGAGCTGATACAAAGGGGCTCCGGCGAAATCCGCCCTCCGGCCTGATGCCGGCGAAATTGCTGAACACTCTGCCCAACCCATAAACCTGAGGAATCGTCATGACCAAAACCCTCTACGCCGAGTTCACCGTCAAGCCGGGCAGCGAAGCCCGAGTGGCCGAGATGATGCTTGAACTGACCCGGCACGTTCGCCAGGAACCGGGAAACGAGCTGTTCCTTCCCTACACCCGCCAAGAGAATGCCCGCGAGTACTTTGTCTTCGAGGTCTACCGCGATGAAGCTGCATTCCAGGAACACATCAGCGCCGACTATGGCGCAAGATTCAACGAGGAACTGGCACTCCACATCGAAGGCGACGGCTCGGAACTGACCTGGCTCCTGCCGATGGAATAGCGCTCGACCACGGTCGCCCACCCGCTTGATCGCGGGGGTGCATTTCGGCCCCGTGGGGGCTGAACGGACCTGTGCCCGGAAGAAAGAACCCCTCCAGCCTTCGTTGGCGGGGAATTTTCTCGTGCCTGCCAGGCCTTTCGCGTACCTCATCCAAGTGCCGGAAGTGCTCATGGTCGTGGCCGCCAAAACCGTTGACTTGTCCGAAGGACATCACTTAGAGTCCGACGCACTGACAACGTTGTCTATCTGAGACAAGCGCGATGAAGGGCAAAACAAGCAGATGAAGAAAACGACCACCCGCAGGATGCATGCCGTTTCTGGCCTGACCCTCGCGGGACTGACACTGGCTGCAGCACTGGCCGGTTCCATGCCAGCCTCCGCGGCCGAATTCGGGGATGAGCAGCACCGACCGGCCATTCATTACACCCCCGAAAAAAACTGGATGAACGACCCCAATGGACTCGTTTTCTACAAGGGCATCTACCACCTGTACTACCAGCACAATCCCTCCGGAAACACTTGGGGGAACATGTCCTGGGGTCACGCCACGTCCAAGGACCTTGTCCACTGGGAGGAGCAGCCCCTGGCGATCTCCACTGATGCCCAGCAGGATATCTTCTCCGGCAGCGTCGTGGTCGACAAGGACAACACGTCCGGTTTCGGTACGAAAGAGAACCCGCCCCTGATCGCTATCTTCACTAGCGCATACAAGGACGCTTCCCCGCATCGTGGCCTGCAGGCGCAGTCCCTTGCCTACAGCCTCGACGACGGGCAGACCTGGACGCAGTACGTCCAGAACCCGGTTCTGGACCGTAACTCGGCGAACTTCCGCGACCCCAAGGTCTTCTGGTACAACCAGCCCGGCGGCGGTGGCTACTGGGTAATGACCGCGGTCGAAGCCCAGGACCACAAGGTCGTCCTCTACAAGTCGAGCAACCTCAAGGATTGGTCGGCACTGAGCGAATTCGGGCCAGCCAACGCCACCGGAGGGCAGTGGGAATGCCCGGACCTGTTCCCGCTTGCCGTGGACGGCGATATGAACAACATCAAATGGGTCATGGTCGTCAATATCAATCCCGGCGGCGTTGCTGGCGGATCCGCCGGACAATACTTTGTCGGAAACTTCGATGGCACCACCTTCACCTCCGAGACCACCAAGCCGGCCGCAACGCTTCCTCCCGGCACGGTCCTGGCAGGGTTCAACGACGGAACCTACAACGGCTGGACTGTGAACAACGAGCCGGACAACTGGAAGAACGGTCCTTTCAGTGACGCCCCCGCCTCCGGGGCTCTTCCCGGCCAGAGCCCGGTGACCGGATTCGGCGCCACCGGTCTGGTCAACTCGTTCAACGACGGCGACTGGCCGCTTGGGTCCATACAGTCACCAACCTTTACGGTGTCTGACGATTATTTGAACTTTCTCGTGGGCGGCGGCAAGCACCCGCGGGTCTCCGACAAGCTGGACAACACCCCACCCGAGGGTGAACTCAAGTTCAACGGCTTCGAGGTTCCCGCAGGGACCACACTGGCCGACGCCGGCTGGACCGGAACCGGCGATCTGACACCCAATTTCCAGCCCGCTACCAGTGGTGGGGACTTCTACATCGGCGCTAAGCGGATCAACACCTTCGAGACCGGCACCGCACCGGGCGATGACCGGCAAGGCACCCTGACGTCACCGGAATTCCCCATCACCAAGAATTTCATGAGCATGCTGGTCGGCGGCGGCAACCGCTCCGCGGACTCCGGACAAATCCTGGCCGTCCAGTTGCTCATCAACGGCAAGGTGGTCCGCTCCCTCGCAGGAGACAATTCCGGAGTCATGAACTGGAAAGGCTGGGACGTCTCCGAATTCGCGGGGCAGAATGCACAGTTGCGTGTCATTGACCAGGCCACCGGCGGGTGGGGACACCTGACCCTTGACCACGTCATGCTCACCGACACCGCCGCTGTTCCCAGGTCCGATGAAGAATCCGTGAACCTGGTAATTAACGGACAGGTCGTGCGCACGGCCACGGGAAACGACAGCGAAACGCTCGACCGGGCATCATGGAATGTTAAGGAATTCGTTGGCCAACAGGCACAAATCAGAGTTGTCGACAACAACCGATTCGGCTGGGGCCACATCCTCGCGGACGAATTCATGCTCTCCTCCAAACCGGCAATATCGGCCCTGGAGACCTACGACTGGTTGGACTACGGCCGCGACTACTACGCCAGCGTGTCCTTCGGCAACATGCCAGATAATAAGCGGGTCATGCTCGGGTGGATGAATAACTGGGATTACGCCAACGAAATCCCCACCAACCCCTGGCGCAGTGCCATGGCACTTCCCCGCGAGGTCAACCTGACCCAGACCCCTGACGGCCCCCGCCTCACCCAAAGCGCCGTCAAACAAGTGGACAAACTGGACGGGAAGGTCTCCTACACAGACAACAAGGGCGGGCCTATTCCTGCAGGAACGCTCCAGTTGCCTGCCGCTGCCTCAGGCCAGGTCCAGCGGGTGGACATCACCTTCGCACCCGGCACGGCGAAAAAATCCGGCATCACTGTCCTGGGCGATGGAAACGTATCCACGGTCATCGGCTACGATGCCACGACCGGAAAGATGTTCGTTGACCGCACAAACTCCGGCAACACCGCATTCCACCCTGCGTTCGCTTCCATCGAGGATGCCCCCGTCACCCTGGACAAGAATGGCAACATCACCATGCGGATCTACCTCGACCGCTCCTCAGTGGAGGTGTTCGCCCAGAACGGACTCAGGACGATCACCGACCAGGTGTTCCCCAACCTCGGAGCAGACAAGATGGCCCTCTTCGCCGAAGGTGGGACCGCACAGCTCAAATCACTCAGCGTGACACCGCTGGAAAGGGCAATGTTTCTCCCTGAAAAGAAGTAACTTACTCACACTGTGACCGGCTCCCCCGAGAGTTGGAGCTAAAGGGACTGAGCTCGGTAATACACCGGGCCCAGTCCCTTCAGCTTTTCCAGCCGGGCTATGAAGCTTTCGCCTTGAGGATCGTCAAACGGCCAACAGGGGCGACATTTAGCGCTGCGAAAACGCCGCCACTTACCGCTGCGATTCACAAGCAGCGTTTCCGAAACCTCGTCCGGTCGGGCCGAACATCACCCGGGACTGGCTCGTTGCGCTGGCGGTGGTTGTCCTTCTCGCAAACGAAGGATTTCAAGAACACCTTGAATCGAGAATGGTGGTGCTTGCAGCGAGGGGCCGGAATGCCACGCCGTTCTGCCGAAAACCGCCATTGTGATGAGTAGCCCCGGCCAGGCGGGCGGTTCTCATAAATGGTTCTCGGAACTGTACAGTCGAGCCAGGAGTCCGAATCGAGTTTTGAGAAGCGAAACCCATATGGCTGCACGCCGTATCGGCTACGCCAGAGTGTCCACGCGCGACCAGAACCTTGATCTGCAGTTGGCTGCCCTAAAAAGTGCAGGATGCGACCGCATCTTTGAAGACACGATGAGCGGCACCAAAGCCGGGCGCCCCGGCCTCGCCGAGGCCCTGGAATCACTCCGTGAGGAAGACCCTCTCATTGTGTGGAAGCTGGACCGCCTTGGCCGCAGCGTGAAGGACCTCCTAGATTTCGCCGGAGGCCTGAACGAGCGCGGCATTGGGTTATGTCAGCCTCACCGACTCGATCGGTCGCGCCTGCCAGCTCTTTGAACGCCTCCGACTAATCCGACCTCCTCGTGGGCAACCTGAGTCCCACCAACGCCGGCAGCCGAGCCAGGCTCTCCCCGGCTTATCCTCAGCCGAACGTGCAGTCGACGATGACTTTTCTCAGAGCGGTCTCGAGAACGGCGAGTTCCTGTTCGTCGAGCCGCTCGACGAACAGTTTCGACACACCCTGAAGGTGGACCGGCATAGTTTCGGTCAGACGGGCGACGCCGGCCTCGGTCAGGGCGACAAGCACGCCTCGCCCGTCCCCGGCGGCGTTCGCCCGGCGTACCAGGCCCTCATCAACCAACCTCGCGACGCGGCGCGTCAACCCCGAGCGCGAGAGGAGCGTGCGGGCGGCGAGCTCCGTCATCCGCAGCTCACCGCCCGCGCCGGCGAGCTGGGCCAATACGCCGAAGTCGGCCAGGCGCAGGCCGGTGTCCTCCCTGAGATCGGTATCGAGTCGGCGCATGAGCGTCGCGTGTGCCTGCAGCAAAGCGCGCCACGCCTTCTCTCCGCGCCGACCCGGCAGCGACTCCTCGACAAGCCGGCCGAAAACAGCAGTTATGTCACCCGGTGAGGAATTTTTGTGCATAACCACCAGTTAACTCCATAGGTATTTGCAATCGCAAGTACCTCGGAGCGGTGAGGAGGACCGTCTCATGAGTGAAGTCCAGCCCCTCAACAGCACACTCGGCCGTGGGTTTGCCGCCTCGGCGGAGGAGACGCGGGTCGTGCGAGCCGTGGCGGCGCTGGAAGCGAACGGGATCACCGTCCTTCGCGTCGCGAACGCCGCAGAGGCCAAACGGATGGTCCTGGATCTCATCCCGGCGGGGTCGCAGGTGCATCACGGCGCGTCGCAGTCCCTGGAGGCTTCCGGTATCGCCGAGGAGATAGAGAGCTCCGGTCGGTACGAGTCCCTCCGGTCACGGGTCTTCGGCATGGACCGTGCGACGCAGGCCGACGAGATCCGCCGCCTAACCGCCTCGCCCGACGTCATGCTCGGCAGTGTCCACGCCGTCACCGAGACCGGGTCCCTGGTCACCGCGTCCGCGAGTGGTAGCCAACTCGGCCCCTACGCATCGGGCGCCGGGAAGGTGATCCTCGTGGTTGGGACGCAGAAGATCGTGCCCGACCTCGAGGACGCACTCCGGCGCATCGACGAATACGCCTTCCCGCTCGAAGACGTCCGTGCTCAGGCCGCGTACGGCGTGCACAGCGGTGTGAACAAAGTTCTCATCATCAATCGCGAGTGGACACCCGACCGGATCACCGTCGTCCTCTGCGATGACGCACTGGGGTTCTAGTCATGCCTGAATCGACGCTGGGTGTGGGGATCGTCGGGGTCAGCCTCGTCCGGGGCTGGGCCGCCACTGCCCACATCCCGGCACTGCGCGCACTGCCGAACTTGGAGATCCGGGCGCTCAGCGCGCACAGCAGGCGAAGCGTTCGGGGTCAGAGCGGTGTTCTCCGACCACGCAAGTCTTCTGGCCCAATCAGACATCGACCTGGTCGCGGTGACCGTCAAGGTCCCGCACCATCGCGAACTCGTCTCCGCCGCACTTGCCGCCGGCAAACCCGTCTACGGCGAGTGGCGACTTGGCCGCGACATCGACGACGCGCGAGCGATGGCCGCACTCGCCGCCGGGCAGGGAGTGCCTACGGTCGTCGGGTTGCAGGTCCGCCAGGGCCCCGCGATCCAGTTCCTCCAGGAGTTGCTCGGCGGCGGATACGACGGCGAGGTCCTGTCAACGACCATGGTCGGGCGTCAGCTGAATCCGGCTCACTAATATCCTGCCTCCGGCGAACGCCCCAAGCGTGCCTGAGGCGACGTAGCATCAAGGTATGGGGGCAGCCGGGAGTGTGGCGAAATGTTTGAGCGATTTACGGACCGTGCCCGTCGCGTAGTTGTGCTTGCCCAGGAAGAGGCACGCATGTTGAACCACGGTTACATTGGTACCGAACACATCCTCTTGGGTCTGATCCATGAGGGTGAAGGTGTTGGCGCCAAAGCACTTGAGTCCTTGGGCATTTCGCTCGACGGCGTGCGCGAGCAGGTACAGGAGATCATCGGCCCGGGCCAGCAGTCCCCGTCCGGCCACATCCCCTTCACTCCGCGAGCCAAGAAGGTCTTGGAGCTCTCGCTGCGCGAGGCCCTGCAGCTGGGCCACAACTACATCGGTACCGAGCACATCCTGCTCGGCCTTATCCGTGAGGGCGAAGGCGTGGCCGCCCAGGTGCTGGTCAAGCTCGGCGCGGATCCGAGCCGGGTCCGCCAGCAGGTCATCCAGCTGCTCTCGGGTTACCAGGGCAAGGAGGCCACAGGCCCCGGCCAGGATCACGTTGAAGCGGTTCCCTCTGGTTCCGTGGTTTTGGACCAGTTCGGGCGCAACCTGACCCAGGCGGCGCGGGAGAACAAGCTTGACCCCGTGATCGGCCGCGAGCAGGAAATGGAACGCGTCATGCAGGTCCTTTCCCGGCGCACGAAGAACAACCCCGTGCTGATCGGCGAGCCCGGCGTCGGCAAGACCGCCGTCGTCGAGGGCCTGGCCCAGGCGATCGTCCGTGGGGATGTCCCGGAGACCATCAAGGACAAGCAGCTGTACACCCTGGACCTGGGCTCCGTGGTGGCCGGCTCCCGGTATCGCGGTGACTTCGAGGAGCGGCTCAAGAAGGTCCTGAAGGAGATCCGCAGCCGCGGGGACATTCTTTTGTTCATTGACGAGATCCATACACTGGTGGGTGCCGGTGCGGCCGAGGGTGCCATCGATGCGGCCTCGATCCTGAAGCCGTTGCTGGCCCGGGGCGAGCTGCAGACCATCGGTGCCACGACGCTGGATGACTACCGTAAGCACATCGAGAAGGATGCTGCCCTGGAGCGCCGCTTCCAGCCGATCCAGATCAAGGAACCCTCCGTCGCTCACGCGATCGAGATCCTCAAGGGCCTCCGCGACCGGTACGAGGCGCACCACCGGGTCACCATCACCGACGGCGCGCTGGTCGCCGCGGCGAATCTCTCGGAGCGTTACATCTCGGACCGCTTCCTGCCGGACAAGGCGATCGACCTGATCGATGAGGCCGGCGCCCGCCTGCGCATCCGGCGGATGACCGCCCCGCCGGAGCTGAAGGCCATGGCCGAGCGCATCGCCGCCATGAAGCTGGAGAAGGAGTCCGCGATTGACGCGCATGACTACGCGGGTGCCGCGTCGCTGCGCGACAAGGAGCAGAAGCTCATTGCCGAGCGTAAAGAGAAGGAACGCCAGTGGAAGACCGGCGGCATGGACGACCTCTCCGAGGTGGATGAGGAACTGATCGCCGAGGTGCTGGCGAATTCCACCGGCATTCCGGTGTTCAAGCTCACCGAGGAGGAGTCCTCGCGCCTGCTGAAGATGGAAGACGAGCTGCACCAGCGCGTAGTGGGCCAGGATGAGGCGATTAAGGCGGTTTCGCGGGCGATCCGCCGCACCCGTGCAGGCCTGAAGGACCCGAAGCGTCCGGGCGGTTCGTTCATCTTCGCCGGCCCCACCGGTGTCGGCAAAACCGAGCTCGCCAAGGCCCTGGCCGAATTCCTGTTCGGTGAGGAAGATGCCCTGATTACGCTGGACATGTCCGAGTACTCGGAGAAGCACACGGTGTCGCGGCTCTTCGGTGCCCCTCCGGGCTACGTGGGCTACGACGAGGGCGGTCAGCTGACCGAGAAGGTCCGCCGTCGTCCGTTCTCCGTTGTCCTGTTCGACGAAGTGGAGAAGGCGCACGCCGATCTCTTCAACTCGCTGCTGCAGATCCTGGAAGACGGCCACCTGACGGATAGCCATGGCCGGGTGGTGGACTTCAAGAACACCGTGATCATCATGACCACCAACCTCGGCACCCGGGACATCTCCAAGAGTGTTGCCACCGGCTTCCAGTCCGGCACGGACACCCAGACCGGCTACAACCGGATGCGCGCCCGCGTCACGGAGGAGCTGAAGCAGCACTTCCGCCCAGAGTTCCTGAACCGTGTTGACGACGTCATCGTGTTCCCGCAGCTGACCCAGGACGAGATTATCGAGATCGTGGACATGTTCGTCGGCCGCCTGGAGAAGCGCTTGGCGGACAAGGACATGGGCATCGAGCTCACGCCCGCCGCCAAGGTCCTGCTGGCAACCCGCGGGTACGACCCCGCGATGGGTGCCCGGCCGCTGCGCCGGACCATCCAGCGCGAGATCGAGGACCAGCTCTCCGAGAAGATCCTCTTCGGCGAACTGCACGGCGGCGACATCGTTGTAGTGGATGTTGCCGGCGAAGGCGACGACGCCAAGTTCACCTTCGCCGGCAACACGAAACCGCGGATCCCGGACGCACTGCCGGCCGCAGGCTGATCGGATACCGTCGCTGGCCACCGCCGAGGTGGGCTGATAACCGGTGTCCCACCGCATTGCCCTGCAGGCTAAGGCATGCCGGACTCTTTAGTACCCGGCCGCGGCAGTGCTACCTTTTGGGCAATGTGGCGGTGTGGTTCGTCCGGACCACGCCACTTCCAATCAGCCGGAACCGGCATGTTCAATCCGGGGGCCGAGGGGTGCATCCGGAATCCGTGGCGCCAAGGATGACTGGGAATACGACGACGAGGCCGGCCGCAAGGACCATTTCATCCGGATCGTTCCTACGTCCATCAGCGGCCGCCGCTTCACCGTCACACCACCGCCAACCTGGTGGAGCTCCCTGGATGACGCCATCCGCCGGGTTGGAATGACATCCCGGTCATCTTCTCAAGGGCTGAAGCCCTCGGGTCGTCCGTCCTTAGCCGGACTTTCCACGATCGGCTGCTGAGGTAACTGCGCCGGAGAGCGAGGCATCCTCCGGATTCACAGGAGTGCTAGGAGAAATGAATCAACTAGTCAGAGACAGCGGCAAGTCTCGAGAATCCCGGCCGGGAACAGACCGACGAATTGAAGCAGCGCGATCGGCCGGCTGCTGCGGGTGGAGGACGAGCGGCACGTATGCGTCAAGGGCACCTGATCCGTCGGCCGCGGCGGCGTAGTCGCTTAGGTCAAAGGGGAGTAGATTTGCGGATGTCCACAGAACAAGGGAGTTTCCATGGGCGACGTGTGGATTCGTACCGCCGACCAGGGCCTGATTCGGGCCGCCAAAGTCACTGAAATTAGAACTTCTCGTGGATCGGTCCACGAGGAGACGGGATATGCGGTAACGGTGGTCGCGGGAGGCAAGGCTTTCCATGTTATCGACGACAGCGAGCTCGTGGGAGCTCAGGCTGAAAGGCTTGACTATGCACGGCGGCTGCAGGATGCGTTGTTGCTGGCCATGGATGCGGCCCGCGGCGCCGAGGCGCCGATGGTGATTAGCTACGAGAAGGACAGGGAAGGCTGGATGCTTACACCGACGTCTTATTTGGCCCGCAATTTCCCGCCCCTGAGTTACGCGAAGGACTAGCCATCCGAGGGCCAGCGCGAATTCCCCGGCCGCCGGCTGTGATCCCGACAAGAGAAGAAGCGCCAGTCCGACCGTGGCCGCAACGCCGCAACGCCGCAACGGCGAGCCTGGCGACTGTGGCCACGGCCGAGCCGCCGCCGGTCAGCTCCGCTTGAGCCTGTTGACGGGTGGAGGCTGTGGTTGGCGGCCAGGATCCGGAGGGCATCCATCGCGGGGACCGGCCGGCTCGAGCAGCTGCCAGGACCGGTGGCCAGCGTCGAAGAGCTCCTTATGCAGGCTCACGACTTCGGACATTCCGTGCAGACGACTTCTAAAAATGACAGCACAATGGCGTAACGGACCGGGAGTTGACTGCCATTCTGGCCAAATTGGGGCGCTAGCCAATATGTCCTTGTCGGACGCCCGTTCCGGGCTGAAGATGGTGCCGTGGTCGCCTGTCAACGCCGTGTCTCTATGGTTCTTTCAGGCCGTGCGCTAGCCGGACGCTGGGGATCACGTTGTGGGCCCTTCACT